>NZ_JAKZGX010000004.1:0-216733 GCF_024539665.1 Arthrobacter sp. STN4 | reverse complement strand
CAACTCATCCGGATGGCCGCGGCCAAGACCTACTCCCAAACCCACCACGCAGCATGATGATTTGACGAGCACTTTAGCTGAGGCACGCGGGAAGCATTTCGCGAGCATCTTGACATGAGGCACCACGGTACCCGCGGCACCACGGAAACGCACGAATTTTCGACACCCACTGGCGCGGCGCAGCCGCCCACACGCTGGGTCGCAGTAGTTGCAGGATTCGGCCCCCGGAACAGGCCTTCCCCTGCAACTACTGCGACCCAGTTGCTAGGGTTTCCTCACACCAGCCCAGCCAGGACTCCTCGAAGGCGATGCCCGCCCTCAGCACCGCCCGCTGCAGGCCGCCGCCCCGGTCCAGGGGGACGCCGGGCGGAAAGTCGCGGGCCTCGATGGCCAGGTAGCGCTCCAGGGAGTCCCTGTGCAGCTGCCGGTGCCGGCGCATTTCCGCACCCACGTCCACCGTGCCCAGCACGGCCGCCGCCCGGAGCCGCACCAGCAGCGCATCGCGGATGGGCCGGGGATCGGCCGCCACGAGGGTCCAGCGTTCCAGCTCGGCGCGGCCGTGCGGGAGCACGTCAAAGTGCCGCTGGCTCCCGCGCGCCGTGGCAAGCCCGCGGGCCGCTATCAGCCCGTCGGCCTCCAGCTTCCCCAGCTCCCGGTAGATCTGCTGGTGCGTGGCCTGCCAGAAGTGGCCCAACGACTTGTCGAAACGCCGGGCCAGCTCGGCGCCCGTGCACGGCCGTTCCAGCAGCGAGGTCAGGATCGCGTGCGGCAGTGACATCCGGGCCCGCTAGATCCGCGCGGCGAGGCGGGTGCCCTGGTCGATGGCCCGCTTGGCGTCCAGTTCTACCGCCACGTCCGCTCCCCCGATGAGATGGACCGTGGCGCCCCCGGCTTCCAGCGCGCCCTGCAGTTCGCGCCGGGGTTCCTGGCCGGTGCACAGGATGACGTTGTCCACGGCGAGCACGGTGTCGGTGCCGTTGACGCTCAGGTGAAGTCCGGCGTCGTCAATTTTTTGGTATTCGACGCCGGGGACCATCTGGACGCCCCTGGCTCGCAGTTCGGTGCGGTGGATCCAGCCGGTGCTCTTGCCCAGGCCGGCGCCCACCTTGGCGGCCTTGCGCTGGAACAGGCCCACCCTGCGGTCCGGGCGGGGGCGTTCGGGTACGGCGATGCCGCCGGCTCCGGCGTAGTCGGGGTCGATCCCCCACTCGCGGTAGAACTTTTCCGGGACCAGGGTGGCGCTGGTGCCGGTGGCGGTGAGGTATTCGGCCGTGTCGAAGCCGATGCCGCCCGCCCCCAGGATGGCCACGTTGGTGCCCACGGGCTTCTTGTCGCGCAGCACGTCCAGGTAGCTGAGCACGCTGGGGTGGTCGACGCCGGCGATCTGCGGGATGCGCGGGAGCACGCCGGTGGAGAGGATGACTTCGTCAAAGTCTTCCTGCAGCAGGGCTTCCGCCGTGGCGTGCGTGTTGAGCCGCAGCTCGATGCCGCGCAGCTGGATCTGGCGGCTGAAGTAGCGGATGGTCTCGTGGAACTCCTCCTTGCCAGGGATCTGCTTGGCGATGTTGAACTGCCCGCCGATCTCCCCGGCGGCCTCGAACAGCACCACCTGGTGCCCGCGTTCGGCCGCCGTGACGGCAAAGGCGAGCCCCGCCGGCCCCGCCCCGACCACCGCCAGCCGCTTGGGCGCGCCGGCGGCCTCGATCACCAGCTCCGTTTCGTGGCCGGCGCGCGGGTTGACCAGGCAGGAGGCGCTCCTGCCGGTGAAGGTGTGGTCCAGGCAGGCCTGGTTGCAGGCGATGCAGCTGTTGATCTCGTTGCCGCGGCCGCCTTCCGCCTTGCGGACAAAGAAGGGGTCCGCCAGGAAGGGGCGGGCCATGGAGACCATGTCCGCATGGCCGTCCGCCAGCAGGCCCTCGGCCACCTCCGGGGTGTTGATCCGGTTGGTGGTGATCAGCGGAATGCCCACCTGGCCCATGAGTTTCTTCGTGACCCAGGCGAAGCCCGCCCGCGGCACGGAGGTGGCAATGGTGGGGATGCGGGCCTCGTGCCAGCCGATCCCGGTGTTGATGAGCGTGGCGCCGGCCCGCTCGACCGCCCGTGCCAGTTGGATGACCTCCGCCAGCGTGGAGCCGCCCTCCACGAGGTCCAGCATGGACAGCCGGTAAATGATGATGAAATCCTCCCCGACGCGTTCGCGGGTGCGGCGGACAATCTCCACCGGGAAGCGCATCCGGTTTTCGTAGCTGCCGCCCCACTTGTCCGTCCGGTGGTTGGTGCGTTGGGCGATGAATTCGTTGATGAGGTAGCCCTCGGAGCCCATGATTTCCACGCCGTCGTAGCCCGCGCCCTGGGCGAGCTTGGCCGCGGTGGCAAAGTCCTCGATGGTCTGCTCCACCTCATCCTCGCTGAGCGGGTGGGGTGTCAGCGGGCTGATGGGCGCCGGCACCGGGCTGGGCGCCACCAGGCCCGGGTGTGTGGAGTAACGGCCAAAGTGGAGCAGCTGCAGGGCAATCCTGCCGCCTTCGGCATGGACTGCCGCCGTCACCAGCTTGTGGCTTTCGGCCTCCTCTGGCGTGCTGAGCTTGGCGCCGCCCTCCATGGGACGGCCGGCGTCGTTGGGGGAAATACCCCCGGTGACCATCAGCGCCACACCCCCGCGCGCCCGTTCCGCGTAGAACGCGGCCATCCGGGCGAAGCCGCCGGGGACCTCCTCGAGTCCGAGGTGCATGGAACCCATCAGCACCCGGTTGGGCAGCGTGGTGAAGCCCAGGTCCAGCGGCGTGAAGAGATGTGGGTAGGGACCAGCAGGCATGGATGCCCTCCTTTGCGCAACAAGTTGCATAATCGTAGCGCACAATGCCGGGGGCCGCAGTCAGGGTCCACGCGTGGCGGCCCGGGCGGCCAGCACCAGCCAGAGCAGCACGAGCAGGAGGAAGACGCGCTCCACGAGTCCGCCCGCCTCGGCCCGCTGGGCCGGAACCAGCAGGATCAGCGCCACCACTGCGGCCCAGGCCGCCGGCAGCGCGCCCGGAAACGGTGCCGCACGGGAGAGCGCCAAGATGCCGGCGGCCGCACAGACGAAGGCCACCAGGGCCAGCCCGGCAGTTCCCCCGGCGGAGCGGGGCATGCCCCTGCGCAGGGCGAGGAGGGCGCAGCCCGTCAGCAGGCCGCGCAGGATGAAGTTGGCATCCATGACCCACCCGAACGGGCCCACGCCGAGGTCGCTTTTAGCCTGCCGGATCGGGTCGTAGTGCGGCGGCAGGGCCTGTGCGATGACATCCATGATGAGGTAAGCGACGGCTCCGGCCAGCGTCAGCCGCGCCCACGTCCGGGCAGGCGCGTCCCGGCGCATCGCATTCCGTCCGGCGGCCGTCGTGTTCCCGTCCCTGGGTCCGTGGCTAGAACAGCACCGTGGCGAAGGTGCCGACCTGCTCGAAACCGACTTTTTCATACACGGCCCGGGCGCGGTGGTTGAAGTCATTGACGTACAGGCTGGTCACCGGCGCCAGCCGCTGGGCATACTGCACGACGGCGGCCATGTACCCGGCGCCCAACCCCAGGCCGCGGTAGCGCGGGTTCATCCAGACGCCCTGTACCTGGGTGACGCTGGCGGTGACGGCGCCGAGGTCTGCCTTGAAAACCACTTCCCCGCCGGGTTCGCAGTGGCTAAAGGAATGGCCGTGGTCGATCAGCCAGGCCACGCGCCGGCGGTAATTTTCCTCCCCGCCCAGGAACGGCGAGTAGCCCACTTCTTCCTCAAACATCGCCGCGGCCGCGGCCAGCACCTCGTCGAAGCGGCCGCTTGTGCTGTGTGCCAGGGCCGGGTTGGGCTCCAGCCGCGGGGCCCCTTCGAGGACCAGCAGCGGCTGGTCGGCGCGGACGGCCTGGGCATTGACGCCGGCGGCGGAGAGGGCCTCCATGATGCCCAGGACAGCCACGGACGGGCCAAAGATGGAGGCGTGCGGCTGCCAGTGGGTGGCAATCCAACGGCCAAAGTGCACGGCATGGCCGGCCTCGACGCCAATGGGGACCACATTGGAACCCACCCAGCAGGCGGCAGCCAGCGCCCCGCCGTCGGGGTCAAAAAAGCCCAGGATCACGGCACCGCGCTGCGCGGGCACGGCGCTGCCACCCGTGGAGAGCAACGAATCGATAAAAACGTTGGCCACGGGGTCGCGCGCCACGAGTGCCCGGAGTGCGGCAGTGTCCTCGTGGACCAGGACGCGCACGGGGTCCCGGCCGGCGCCTCTAGGAGACGCTAACCACGGGACCACCCGGGAGCGGATTGTCGGCATCGGACTCCATCTCATCGGCAATTCTCATGGCTTCTTCAATCAAGGTTTCCACAATCTGGTCCTCGGGCACCGTCTTGATGACCTTGCCCTTGACGAAGATCTGGCCCTTGCCGTTGCCCGAGGCCACGCCTAGGTCGGCCTCGCGTGCCTCGCCCGGGCCGTTGACAACGCACCCCATGACGGCCACGCGCAGCGGCACTTCCATGCCTTCCAGGCCGGCGGTGACCTCCTCGGCCAGCTTGTACACGTCCACCTGGGCGCGGCCGCAGGACGGGCAGGAGACAATTTCCAGCTTGCGCGGGCGCAGGTTCAGCGACTGCAGGATCTGGTTGCCAACCTTGATTTCCTCCACCGGCGGGGCGGAAAGGGACACGCGGATGGTGTCGCCGATGCCCTTGGAGAGCAGGGCACCGAAGGCGACGGCGGACTTGATGGTGCCCTGGAATGCGGGCCCCGCCTCGGTGACCCCCAGGTGCAGCGGCCAGTCGCCCCTCTCGGCGAGCATCTCATAGGCGGCAACCATGACCACCGGGTCGTTGTGCTTGACGGAGATCTTGAAGTCCTGGAAGCCGTGCTCCTCAAAGAGGGAGGCCTCCCAGACGGCGGACTCGACGAGCGCCTCCGGGGTGGCCTTGCCGTACTTCTTCATGATGGAGGGCTCCAGCGAACCGGCGTTGACGCCGATGCGGATGGAGGTGCCGTGGTCCTTGGCGGCCTGGGCGATTTCCTTGACCTGGTCGTCGAACTTGCGGATGTTGCCGGGATTCACGCGGACGGCGGCACAGCCGGCCTCAATGGCGGCGAAGACGTACTTGGGTTGGAAATGGATGTCCGCGATGACCGGGATCTGCGATTTCTTGGCGATGATGGGCAGCGCCTCGGCATCGTCCTGGGACGGGCAGGCGACGCGCACAATGTCACAGCCGGCGGCGGTGAGCTCGGCAATCTGCTGCAGCGTGGCGTTGATGTCCGTGGTCTTGGTGGTGGTCATGGACTGCACGCTGACGGGGAAATCCGAGCCGACGCCAACGGAGCCGACCCGGATCTGCCGGGTTTTACGGCGGGGGGCCAGGACTGGTGGTGGCAATGGCGGCATTCCGAGGCTGACCGAGGTCAAAATATGCTCCTTGAAGTTTTTCAGCCGATGCGACCGCGGCGCCTGGTTTCAGGCCCCGCGAAAAGGTTCACGCATCTTCTGTTCTAAATTGTAGGCGTGTTGGCGCCGGCGCAGCGCCTACGGCAAATACTCGCTCAGCTGGCCGATGACCGGCTTCCACTCGGAGACCTTCAGGCCCGTGACGCCGCCGCCGGCGCTCATGGGGTCCTGCTTGAGGATTTCGTGGAGGCTGGGTTCATCGGCGGCATTGAAGATCAGCAGCGCGCCGGCGCCGTCGGCGTACGGCCCTGAGGCCAGCACCACTTCCGCCTCGGCCTGCGCCGCCAGCCATTCGCGGTGCTTGGGGCGGTGCTCCGTGCGGGCCTCCTCGGCTTCGGGGCCATAAATGTACTCAACAGCAAAGATCGTCATGCTTTCCACCTTATAGCAGGAGGACTTTGGCGACGGTGGCCACCGCTGCGGCCCACAGCATGGATGCCAGCGTTCCGATGATGAACCGCTCGCTGGCCGCCGGTGCCTGCTTCAGTTCCGGATACCGGCCCAGGCCCTTGATGGCGACCACGTAGGCGATGGCCACAGGCTGGCCCGCCAGGATGGCCAGCACGACGGCGGCCCGCTCCAACACGCCGATCAACAGCCCCCCTCGCAGGACCCCTGCGCCGCGGGCCTCGGGCTCGCCGTCGGGGGCAGCCCCGGCGTCGTGACGGCCGGCCGGGATTTCACGGGCATCGGCCGAACGCACGGTGCGCGACGAGGCCAACCGCAGGATGCCAGCGGTCACCGGCCAGCCGCCCACGGCGGCCAGCACCACGGTGAGTGCAATCCACAAAAATGTCATCCGTCCTCCTCCTAGCCTCCCAGCGTAGCCAGCCGGACCGACAATGCCGGGCGGGCATGCCGGGGAAACGGCAGGGTGTTTGGCGGCCGCAGCCGGGTCAGGTGTCGGAGTGGGCCAGCAGCAGTTCGGCGGCGGCACGCCCGCCCTGCTCTTCCTGCCAGCCGGAGCGCAGGATGGCCTTGCTGACTGCCTGGGGGCTGATGCCGACCGCCCGCGCCACATCAATCTGGCGGCGGTTTTCGGGCCGGCCGAGCGCGTCCAGGACCCGCCATTCGGCACCCGTGCGCCGTCGGACCAGCCCGCCCACGAGCACCAGGACGGCCTCGGCGGCCGCGGCGTGGCCGCCCGCCGCAGCCGGCTGGACGGCCAGCGGCACGCGTTCCCCCGTCTTCTTGGCCCTGTCCACGGCCTGCCGTGCCAGCACAAAGGCGGCACCGGAGCCGGCGCGCGGGCTGTCCGGCAACGGTACGTCCACGGCGCCGATTCCAATGCCCACGTACCACTGCCCGGTGCGCAGGGCCCGCAGGGCGGCATCCACCACGGAGCGGGGATCCTCAAGCACGCCCTGGATCTCATCGCCCACGGTGCGTTCAAAGGGCAGGACCACGGGAATGTCCCGGAGTGCGGCCAAGGCCTCTGGCACCAGGTCGGTCCCCTTCCGGCTGCCGCGCTGGTCGATCGTCATGACAAACATTACTAAATCGTAATCGGTTGATTTGAAGTAATCAACCAATTTTAGGTGAAACGTGTCGTCTCCCTGGCGGGCGGGCAACGCGGGACGCCGCCGACGCGCGATTCCCGGGGAGCGTGCGGCCGTCGGGTATCCTGCGGTTGGACCACACCTTCCCCAAGGTCCCTATCGTGGAGGATGCAATGCAGCACACCAGCAATCACGGGAACACGCCAGGAGGCGCCGCACGGCAGGGGGCGGCAGTTCCGCCTCCCACCACCCTTCCGGCCGCACTCAGGCGCCGCTTCCCGAAGTACTCGGACCTGGCGCCCCTCATGCAGTTCAAGAAACCGGAATTCAGCAACGCGGCGAGGCTCCGCCGCGCCAGCACCATATGGGATCTTCGGGACATGGCCAAAAGGCGCACCCCGCAGGCGCCGTTTGACTACACGGACGGCGCCGCCGAAGCGGAAATCACGCTGCGGTGGGCCCGCCAGGCCTTCCAGGACATCGAATTCCGTCCCGGGATCCTGCGTGACGTGTCGAACATTGACCTGCATACCAGCATTCTGGGCCGGGAATCGAGCCTCCCTGTGGGGATTGCGCCGACGGGGTTTACCCGGATGATGCAATCCGAGGGCGAGTATGCCGGTTCCCGGGCGGCGCAGGCCGCCGGAATCCCCTTCACGCTCTCCACCATGGGCACGGCGTCCATCGAAGACGTGGCCGGCGCAGCACCGCACGGTCGCAACTGGTTCCAGCTCTACCTGTGGACCGACCGCGACCGTTCCATGGAGCTGATTGAACGTGCGGCCGCGGCCGGCAGCGACACGCTGATGGTCACCGTGGACACCGCCGTCGCGGGGGCACGTCTCCGCGACGTCCGCAACGGCATGACCATCCCGCCCGCACTGACCCTCAAGACGGTGCTGGATGCGTCCTACCGCCCCGCCTGGTGGTTTAATTTCCTCACCCACGAGCCGCTCGTGTTTGCCTCGCTCTCGCGCTACACCGGGACGGTTGCGGAGCTGATCAACTCCATGTTTGACCCCACCTTGACGTTTGCGGACCTTGATTGGCTGCGCGAAACCTGGAAGGGCAGGCTGGTGGTCAAGGGCATCCAAACCGTGGCGGACGCACGCAAGGTGGTGGACCACGGGGCGGACGGCATCGTCCTCTCCAACCACGGCGGCCGCCAGCTGGACCGGGCACCGATTCCCCTCCGCCTGCTGCCGGAGGTCAAGGCCGCTCTTGCGGCAGACAGGAGCGATGCCGCCGTCATCCTGGACACCGGCATCATGAGCGGGGCGGACATCGTCGCCGGGCTGGCCTTGGGGGCGGACTTCACCTTGGTTGGCCGCGCCTACCTCTACGGCCTCATGGCCGGCGGCCGGGCGGGCGTGGACAGGGCCTTGGAGATCCTGGCGACGGACATGCGCCGCACCATGGCGCTGCTGGGCGTCAGCTCGGTCGCCGGGCTGACCCCGGACCACGTCCACCTCCCCGGCTAGTGGAAGGCCGCCCTGTCCGGGCAGGCTTCCGCGCCAGTGCATGCTTCAGCCGAACAGGTTCACCGGCTTGACGATGTCCGCGTAGATCAGCAGCGCCCCCATGACCAGCAGCAGCCCCGCGGCAACATACGTCACGGGCAGCATCCGGGCAATGTCGAACGCGCCGGGATCCTTCTTCCGCAAGGCCTTCGCTATGGTCCGCCGGGCACCCTCATACAGCGCCCCCAGGACGTGCCCGCCGTCGAGCGGCAGCAGCGGGATCAGGTTGAAGACAAACAAGGCCAGGTTCACGCCGGCCATCAGGCCCACCAGCGTGCCAACCCGGGCGCTGAGCGGGACCTGCTGCATGGAAGCCACCTCGCCGGCCGCGCGGCCCACGCCCACCACGGACATGGGGCCGTTGGGGTCCCGGGGCTGGGAGCTGAACGCGGCCTGGGCCACCCCCACCAGCTTTTGCGGCAGGTGGAAGACGACGCCGCCAATCTGGGCGACGTTGTTCCCGACCGCCGGCAGCACGGCGGCGGCGGATTCGGGCACAAGTACGGAAGTGGGCCCCATGCCGATGAATCCGGCCTCCACCGTGACGGCCCTGCCGCCGGCGTCGACCTTGGCGTTGCCGTTGGCATCCAGAACGGGCCGGGCGGTGCGCACGGGCGTGACGGTGGTGGTGATGGTCCTGTCACCGCGCTGGTAGGACATTTCCACCGTCTTGCCCGCGTCGGCCCGGATCCATTCCGTCAGGGCAGCCCAGTCGGTGACCACCCTGCCGTCAAAGGTCTTGATCGTGTCGCCGGGCAGCAGGCCGGCGGCGGCGGCCGGCGTCTTGGTGCACTTGGCCATGTCGGTCGGTTCGGGTGCACCATAGGCGACCTGGCAGGCGCTGACCTGGGACAGCGTGGTGGTGGGCTGGGGCGAGCCAAAGCCCATGAGCAGCACGCCGGTCAGGACGATGCCGATCAGCAGGTTCATGGTGGGCCCGCCGAGCATGATGACGATTTTTTTCCACACGGGCAGGGCGTAGAACACGCGGTTTTTGTCCTCCGGCCCCACCTCCTCGTGGGCCATGCTGCGGGCCTCGGTGGCCATGGTCTGGAACATGCCGGTGCTGGAAGGGCGGACGCTGCCGTCCACCGGATTGGGCGGGTACATGCCGATCATGGCCACATAACCGCCGGCCGGGATGGCCTTGAAGCCGTACTCGGTCTCGCCCTTCTTCCGTGACCAGAGGGTGGGGCCAAAACCGATCATGTAGCGGGTCACGCGGACATTGAAGAGCTTGGCGGGCAGCAGGTGTCCCACCTCGTGCAGCGCGATGGAGACCACCACGCCGATTGCGACGAAGAGCACGCCGCCAATGAATAGCAATACGGTCACAATGAACTTCCTGGCTTTGGTCCTACGGGCATGTCATCCGGCCTGCTGCCGGCAAGCACTGTTCAGCCCCTTCCGTCCGCTGTCCCGGCACCCTTGGCGCCCAGCAGCCCGTTGGTGCGCCGCCTGGCCCACTCTTCAGCTTCCAGCACGGACTCGAGCGTCAGCTCCGAAACGGGTGCATGTTCGCTGAGAACTTGCGCAATGGTGTCCACGATATCCAGGAATCCTATCCGTCCGGCGTGGAACGCGTGCACGGCCTCCTCGTTGGCCGCGTTGTAGACGGCTGGGCAGGTGCTCCCCCGCCGCGCAGCCTCCTTGGCCAGCTCGACGGCGGGAAACGCCGCGTTGTCCAGCGGTTCGAACGTCCAGGTGGCAGCCTTCGTCCAGTCGCACGGCTGCGCGGCGCCCGGGACGCGGTCCGGCCAGCCAAGGCCCAGGGCGATCGGCAGGCGCATGTCCGGCGGCGACGCCTGGGCAATCGTGGAGCCGTCCGTGAACTGGACCATGGAATGGACCACCGACTGCGGATGCACCACGGCGTCAATGCGGTCCAGCGGCACGTCAAAGAGCAGGTGCGCCTCGATGACCTCCAGGCCCTTGTTGACCAGCGTCGCCGAGTTGGTGGTGACCATGGGGCCCATGTCCCAGGTGGGGTGCCTGAGCGCCTGTTCCGGCGTGACGTCCGCCAGCTCGGCCCGGGACCGCCCTCGGAACGGCCCGCCCGAGGCGGTGACCACGAGCCTGTCCACTTCCCCGGGCGTCCCGGAACGCAGCGCCTGGGCGAGGGCTGAATGCTCGGAATCCACCGGCACCAGCTGGCCGGGCGAGGCTGCATCCTTGACCAGCCGCCCGCCCACGATGAGCGATTCCTTGTTGGCCAGCGCCAGGATGGCCTGCGTGCCCAGCGCCGCCAGCGTGGGGGCAAGGCCGATGGACCCGGTGATGCCGTTCAGGACCACGTCCGCGGCGTCCGGCCCGCCGGCACCCCAGGCCGCGATGGTGGTGGAGGCACCGGGGCCGGCCACGATCTCGGGGGCATAGCCCGCCGCCCCGGCCGCAGCGGCATGGGAGGTGATCAGCGCACGGAGGGGGCCGGCGTCGTCCGCGGCAATGCCGACGGCCAGGGCGCGCGTCCGGACGGCCTGCGCGGCCAGCAGTTCCAGGTTCCCGCCGCCGGCGCTGAGCGCGGTCACCGTGAAGCGCGGCGTGCCATCCGGCAGTGCAGCCTGTTCGACGACGTCCAGGGCCTGGGTGCCGATGGAACCGGTGGAACCGAGGATGATCACTTTTCGCTGCTGCATGCTTCCAGTATTCCCCACATGCCCCCTGGCCTCGTACCTCGGCCGGGGCCCCTCGCAGGCGTGGCCCCACCCACCGCTTGCCCTGGCCTCGTACCTCGGCCGGGGCCCCTCGCAGACGTGGCCCCACCCACCGCTCGCCCTGGCCTCGTACCCGGCCTGTCGGCTACCAGAGGCCCTTGTCCACCGCGGCGGCACGGATTTTTTGCAGCGAGGCCCGCAGCTGCGCGAGCTCGGCGGGGGCCAGGGGGTCGAAGACGGTTTCGCGGACCAGGCCCACGTGGCCCGACGCGGCAGCACGGACGGCAGCCCACCCGGTCTCCGTCAGGGAAATTTCCTGCCCGCGGCCGTCGGCACTTGCCGCGCAGCGCACCACCAGCCCCTTGGACTCCATGCGGCGCAGCAGGTGGGACACGCGTGACTTTTCCCATGACAGGATCGCGGCCAGGTCACCGGAACGCACACCTTCCGCCGGCGCCTCGGAAATGGCTGCCAGCACCGCGTATTCGCCGCCGGAGACGTCGGAGTCGCGGCTGAGCTGGCGGTCGATGACCCGGGGCATGCCGGAAAGGAACTCGCGCAGCTCCAGCCACAGGTGCTGCTCCTCGGTGCTTAGCCAGCGGGTTCCGCCCGCCGCGCCTCCCTGCCCCGTCATGACCTACCCCACATTTCGCCTAATTAGTTGACACGTCAAGTATCGCAGTGCAGGATGGAAACATCAAGTTTTAGTTGACACGTCACCTACCCGGGTGGCGGACCTCGATTTCAAGGAGCACCGCACATGTCCAAGATCGCCATCGTCACCGGATCCACCCGCCCCGGACGCAACAACATCGGCGTGGCCCAGTGGGTCCTGGCCCAGGCCCAGGAGCGCGGCGACGCCGACTACGAAATCGTGGACATTGCCGATTTCAACCTCCCCATCCTGGACGAGGCCTACCCCGCCGGCTACCAGAACTACCAGAACGACCACACCAAGGCCTGGGCCGCCAAGATTGCCGAATTTGACGGCTACGTCTTCATCGCCGGCGAATACAACCACTCGGTCCAGCCGGCGCTGGCCAACGCCCTCTCCTACCTGAACGTCGAGTTCAACAACAAGGCTGCCGGCATCGTCGGCTACGGCTCGGCCTTTGGCACCCGCGCCGCCGAGCACCTGCGCGGCATCCTGTCCGAGCTGCAGGTGGCCCACGTGCAGAAGACCGGCATGTTCTCGCTGTTCGCCGACTTTGAGAACTTCTCCACCTTCAAGCCCACCGAGCAGCAGGCCGCCTCGCTGGCCCCCATGCTCGACCAGCTGGTCCCGTGGACCCACGCCATGAAGAGCGTGCGCGAAGAGTCCCTCGCCGCCGTCTAGCCCAACCAAAAAGTACGACGCCCACAAACGCTCCCGCACGAATGGCATCAAATCCGAAAACGCTTCCGCACCGCAGTGCGGGAGCGTCACCGGAAAACGCCCCGTTTGCAACCGGGCGTTGGGCAAAACACCCCCGATTGCAACCGGGCGTTGTTAGAGGGTGGCGCGGCGGAGGGTTTGCCTGGCGTGCAGCAGGATGGGGCCGTCCACCATCTTGCCGTTGAAGGCAAACACGCCTGTGCCGGCAGCTTCCGCCGCGGCCAGGAGTTCCCGGGCCGCCGCAACGTCCGCATCGGTGGGCCGGTAGGCGGCACGGACCACCGGCACCTGGCCGGGGTGGATGCAGGCCTTGGCACCGAAGCCGCTGGCCACGGCGTCCTCGGCCTCCGCGCCCAGCCCGGCCAGGTCGGGGATGTCCGCATAGATGGAGTCGACCGCCACCTTGCCGGCGGCCCCGGCGGCCAGCAGCAGCTGCGAGCGCGCCTGCATTGCCACGGCCCGGTAGCGGCCGTCGGCGAAGCGGCTGGACGTGCCGCCCAGGGAGGCCACGAGGTCCTCCGCCCCCCACATGAGGGCGACAACGTTGGGCAGCCTGGCCAGCTCGGGCGCGGCCATAATGCCTGCCGCCGTCTCGCACAGGGCCACGACGTGGAAGCCGGCGAGCGCGGCCACGGCGTCCGGGTCCTCGGCCTTGGCGACCATGACGGTGCGGTAGCGGGTGCAGGCCAGCGCGGCGAGGTCCAGTCCGCTCTCGGGTGTGCCCAGCGCGTTGATGCGCACCATGGTGGCATCCGGCTCCAGCGGGGTGTCCACGAGGTGCCCGCGGGCCGCTGCCTTGGCCCCGGGTGCCACGGCGTCTTCCAGGTCCAGGATGACGGCGTCCGAACGGTCCGCCGCCTTGGCGTAGCGTTCGGGCCGGTCGGCCGGGGCAAACAGGAGTGCCGGGCCCATCGTGAAGGCTGCGTGCGGTTGGCTGATGGTGTGCTCCTTAATCGGTGGGCTTGAGCCAGAACAGTGCGGTGCGGCTGGCCCTGCCCACCACAACGCCATCCTGGTTGCGGCCGGTGTGGGCCATCGTCACGATGCCCTGGCCCGGGCGTGAGGACGAGAGCCGTTTTTCGGTCACCACAGTTTCCGTGTACAGGGTGTCGCCGTGGAACAGCGGGTGGGGGAAGGAAATCCCGTCCATGCCCAGCTGCGCCACGATGGTGCCCTGGGTCAGCTGCGCCACGGACTGCCCCACCATGGTGGCCAGGGTGAACATGGAATTCATGAGGCGCTGCCCAAACGGCTGCGTGGCGCTCCAGGCAGCGTCAAGGTGCAGCGACTGCGTGTTCATGGTCATGGTGGTGAACAGGACGTTGTCCGTCTCGGTCATGGTGCGCCCCGGCCGGTGTTCATAGACGACGCCGGGCTCCAGCTCCTCGTAGTAGAGCCCCCTCTGGGTGACCACGGGTCCGCCGCTCATACGTTGTCCAGGTCGTGCATCTCAAGGTTCAGCGGGGCGCCGGTGGCGGCCACGATCTCCTCCACGGTGACGCCGGGTGCCAGTTCCTTCAGGACCAGCCCGTCCGGGGTCACCTCGATGACGGCCAGGTCGGTGACGATCAGGTCCACGCAGCCCCTGCCCGTCAGCGGGAGGGTGCAGTTTTGCAGGATCTTCGGGTTCCCGGCCTTGTCCGTGTGCTCCATCATGATGATCAGCTTCTTGGCGCCGAACACCAGGTCCATGGCGCCGCCCATGCCCTTGACCATTTTCCCGGGGATCATCCAGTTGGCGAGGTCGCCGTTTTGGGCCACCTGCATGGCACCGAGCACGGCCACGTCCACGTGGCCGCCGCGCACCATGCCAAAGGACAGGGCCGAGTCAAAGAACGCCGCGCCCTTGTTGACGGTGACGGTTTCCTTGCCGGCGTTGATCAGGTCCGGGTCCACGTCCGCATCCACCGGGTACGGGCCGGTGCCGAGGATCCCGTTTTCCGAGTGAAGCACCACCTCCACCCCGTCCGGGATGAAGTTGGGGATCAGGGTGGGCATGCCGATGCCGAGGTTCACATACTGTCCGTTGTGCAGTTCCCGCGCCACCCGGGCGGCCAGTTCGTTGCGTGTCAGTGCCATGGTCATGCCTCCTTCGCCTGGGTGTCGGCAACCTGGGTCTCGACAGGTCCGGCCGGCGGATCCGGCTGCACCGTGCGCTTTTCGATGCGCTTTTCGCTGCCCGGGGAGCCGGCCGGAACGTGGACCACGCGCTGGACAAAGATGCCGGGGACGTGGACCTGCCCGGGGTCCAGTTCACCGGGTTCCACCAGTTCCTCCACCTCGGCGATCGTGATCTTTCCGGCCATGGCGCATAGCGGGTTGAAGTTCATGGCGGTCGCGTGGAAGACCAGGTTGCCGTGGCGGTCGCCCTTGAGGGCGTGGACCAGGGCAAAGTCGGGGGTCAGGGACTCCTCCAGCACAAAGTCGGCGCCCCCAAAGGTGCGCACCTCCTTGGGTTCGGAGGCAATCGCCACTCCCCCGGCGCCGTCGTACTTCCGGGGCAGGCCGCCCTCGGAGACCTGGGTGCCCACCCCGGCTGCCGTGTAAAACGCCGGGATCCCGGCGCCTCCCGCGCGCAGCTTCTCGGCCAGGGTGCCCTGCGGGGTCAGCTCCACCTCAAGCTCACCGGCCAGGAACTGGCGGGCAAATTCCTTGTTCTCCCCCACATAGGAGGAGATGGTGCGCCGGATGCGCCCGTCGCTGAGCAGCACGCCGAGCCCCCAGTCGTCCACGCCGCAGTTGTTGGAGATGGTTTCCAGCTCCGAGGTGCCGGCGTCGTGCACGGCCTGGATCAGGGCCACCGGAATGCCGCACAGACCAAAGCCGCCGACGGCCAGTGACGCGCCGTGGTGGATGTCATGGACGGCGGCGGCAGCGGATGCAACCACTTTGTTGATCATCGCAAGTACCTTTCATTCTTCGTCGGTCCCGGCCTGAGCCGTGGCGGGTGCCGGACCGGCACCTTGTTCCGGGCTACAGGCCGAGGTCGCGGGCTATGAGCATGAGCTGGACTTCAGTGGTTCCCTCCCCCATCTCCAGGATCTTTGAATCGCGGTAGTGGCGGGCCACGGTGAACTCGTTGATGAAGCCGTAGCCGCCAAACACCTGTGTTGCGTCGCGGGCGTTGTCCATGGCCGCCTCGCTTGCGACCATCTTAGCGATGGCCGCCTCCGTCTTGAACGGCTTGCCGGCCAGCATGCGGGCCGCGGCGTCGTAATAGGCGAGCCGGGCGGTGTGCGCACGGGTCTGCATGCGGGCAATCTTGAAGGAGATGCCCTGGTAGCGGCCGATGTTGTGGCCGAAGGCCGTGCGTTCCTTGGCGTACCTGACCGCCTCGTCCACGCAGCCCTGTGCCGCGCCCGTCGCCAGTGCGGCGATGGCGATGCGGCCCTCATCCAGGATGGAGAGGAAGTTGGCGTAGCCGCGGCCGCGCACGCCGATCAGGTTCTCCTCCGGCACGTGGACGTCCGCAAGGGTCAGCGGGTGGGTGTCGGAGGCGTTCCAGCCCACCTTGTTGTACGGCCTTTCCACCGTGAAGCCGGGCGTGCCGTTGGGCACCACGATGGTGGAGATCTCCTTCTTGACGGAGCCGTCCTTGCGTTCGGAGGTGCCGGTCACGGCGGTCATCGTGACGAACCTGGTGATGTCCGTGCCGGAGTTGGTGATGAACTGCTTGTGGCCGTCCAGGATCCACTCGCCGCCCTCCAGCCTCGCCCGGGTGGTGGTGCCCCCGGCGTCCGATCCGGCGTCGGGCTCGGTCAGGCCAAAGCCGGCCAGCGCCTCCCCGGAGGCCAGGACCGGCAGCCACTGCTGCTTTTGCGCCTCGGTGCCGAAGCGGTGGATGGGCATGGCGCCGAGTGAGACGCCGGCCTCCAGCGTGATGGCGACCGACTGGTCCACCCGGCCCAGCTGCTCCAAGGCCAGGGACAGGGCGAAGTAGTCCCCTCCCATGCCGCCGTACTCCTCCGGGAACGGCAGCCCGAAGAGCCCCATCCCGCCCATCTGCCTGACCAGCTCGTACGGGAAGCTGTGTTCCTCGTCGTGCCGGGCGGACACGGGGGCCACCACATTGTCGGCAAAGTCCCGGACGGTGTCGCTCAAGTCCTGGTAGTCGTCGCTGAGTTCAAAATTGGGCACGTCATTCCCCTTCGGGTGTTGCTGTTTGGATGGTGGCGACCACTTGGTCCGCCTTGACGAGGCTGCCGACGCCGACGCTGATGTGCGCGATCCCGGCCACGGCGGCGGTGAGCTGGTGTTCCATTTTCATGGCCTCCACGGCGAGCAGCACGGTGCCGGCCTCGACGGGCTCCCCGGTGGAGACGTTGACGGAGGTGACGGTGCCGGGCATGGGGCTGCGGACCTCGGGACTGGCCGCCTGGTCCTCCTGCTCGATCCCGGCGAGCATCCGTGCCGTGGCTTCCCCGCGGCTGAGGACGGGCACGCGGGCGCTCCACCCGCCGCTGCCCAGGACCACGGCGCCGTCCTGGAACACGGCCTGGTAGTGCCGCCGCTCCCCGTCCCAGGGCAGTTCCAGCCTGCCCTCCTGTGCGTGGGCCAGCCCGGCCCGGTGCCCGGGCCCGTCGTCCCCGCCCGGCCCGGTGACGTGTACGACGCCGGACCCTTCCGTGCCGCTGACCGTCACGACGCCGGTGCGGCCCGGCCCGGCGCAGGCGACCCGCCATGGTGCAGGGTCCCCCAGCCGCCAGCCGTCGGTGCGGCCCCAGGGGCTGCCCGCGGCCACCCCGGGCCCCGGCCCGCCGGACCCGAGGCCCCGCCCGACGCCCCGGCTCCGCGACCAGAGGGCGGCTGCGGCGTAGTCGGCGGCACCAAGGGTGCGGAACTCCATGGCGGGCAGCTTGCGTTCGATCAGGTTGGTGTCGAGCCGGCCGGCCTGCACGTCGGGATCAGCCAGGAGCAGGCGCAGGTATTCGATGTTGGTGGGCACGCCCAGCACCACGTAGTCGCCCAGGGCCGCGTCCAGCCGGGCCAGGGCTTGCTCCCGGCCGGCGCCGGCCGCAATGACCTTGGCCAGCATCGGGTCGTAGTTCGCGGAAATTTCCAGGCCCGGCAAAAGCGAGCTGTCCACGCGGACGCCGTCGCGCCCGGCGATGGATTCATCCAGCAACGCCACGGTGCCGGCCGAGGGCAGGAAGCCCTGCGCCGGGTTTTCGGCATAGACCCGCGCCTCCACGGCATGGCCGAGAAGTTCGACGTCGGACTGGGCCACGGTGAGCTTTTCCCCCGCCGCGATGCGCAGCTGCCATTCGACCAGGTCCAGCGGCTGCCCGTTGGCACGCACCACCATTTCCGTCACGGGGTGTTCCACCTGCAGGCGGGTGTTCATCTCCATGAAGAAGAACTCGTCCGGGTTGTCATTGGAGACCAGGAACTCCACGGTGCCGGCGCCGGTGTAGTCCACGCTGGCGGCAGCCGCGCACGCCGCGGCGCCGATGCGTTCGCGGACGGCTGCGCCGTCGGGCAGGGAGTCCAGCAGCGGCGAGGGCGCCTCCTCGATGACTTTTTGGTGGCGGCGCTGCAGCGAGCATTCGCGTTCGCCCAGGTGGATGACGTTGCCGAAGCCGTCGCCGAGGACCTGCACCTCGATGTGCCGGGGCGTGGAGACGAGCCGTTCCAGGAACAGGGTGTCGTCGCCGAAGGAGCCGGCGGCCACGCGCCGGGCCGTGGCCAGGGTGGCGGGCAGTTCCGCCGGCGCCCACACGGCGTGCATGCCCTTGCCGCCGCCGCCGGCGGAGGGCTTGATGAGGACGGGAAAGCCGATGCCCGCGGCCGCTGCGATGAGGTCCGCGTCCGTGAGGCCGGGCTCGGAGATGCCGGGAACCACGGGCACCCCGGCGGCGGCCACATGGTTTTTGGAGCGGATCTTGTCCCCCATGACGTCCAGGGCCTTGATGTTGGGTCCGATGAACGTGATGCCGGCGTCCGCGAGGGCCCGGGCAAAGGCGACGTTCTCGGACAGGAAGCCGTAGCCGGGGTGGACGGCCTGCGCGCCGGACGCGCGGCAGGCGGCCAGCACGGCGTCGATGTTCAGGTAGCTTTCGGACGCGGCCGCCGGGCCCAGGCAGACGGCGGTGTCGGCCTCGCGCACGTGGCGGGCCCCGGCGTCGGCCTCGGAATAGACGGCCACCGAACGCAGGCCCAGGGTGCGCAGCGTGCGGATGACGCGGCAGGCGATTTCACCGCGGTTGGCCACCAGGACGGTGGAGAACTTCGAACTGTCAAAGGGACTGGTCATGCGTGGCTCACATTCTAAAGAGGCCGAAGGAGGTGTCCGGCAACGGGGTCCGGGCGCAGACGTCCAGGGCCAGGCCCAGCACGGTGCGCGTGTCCGCCGGGTCGATGACGCCGTCGTCCCAGAGCCGGGCGGTGGAGTAGTACGGGCTGCCCTGGTCCTCGTACTGGGCCTTGATGGGCGCCTTGAACGCTTCCTCGTCCGCGGCGGACCACTCCTCGCCGCGGCGTTCGTGCGCGTCCCGCTTGACCGTGGCGAGCACGGCGGACGCCTGGTTGCCGCCCATGACGGAGATCCGCGCGGCCGGCCACATCCACAGGAAGCGCGGCGAGTAGGCCCGCCCGCACATGGAGTAGTTGCCGGCGCCGAACGAGCCGCCCACGATCACCGTCAGCTTGGGCACGCGGGCGGTGGCGACGGCCGTGACCATCTTGGCGCCGTGCTTGGCGATGCCGCCCTGTTCGTAGTCCTTGCCCACCATGAAGCCGTTGAGGTTTTGCAGGAAAATGAGCGGGATGCCGCGCTGGTCGCACAGTTCGATGAAGTGCGCGCCCTTCAGGGCCGATTCACTGAACAGCACGCCGTTGTTCGCCACGAGGCCCACCGGATGGCCGTGCAGCCGGGCGAACCCGGTGACCAGCGTGGTGCCGTAGTTTTTCTTGAATTCGTGGAAGCGGCTGCCGTCCACGATCCGGGCGATGACCTCGCGGATGTCATACGGGGTGTTCAGGTCCGTGGGGACGGCGCCGTAGAGTTCGCCCGGGTCGACGGCGGGCGCCTCCGGCGGCTGCAGGTCCCACGCCGGTGCGGGGTTGGGCGGCAGCGTGGCGACGATGTCGCGCACCATGGCCAGGGCGTGTTCGTCGTTTTCGGCCAGGTGGTCCACCACGCCGGAGATGCGCGCGTGGACGTCGCCGCCGCCGAGTTCCTCCGCCGTGACAATTTCCCCGATGGCGGCCTTCACCAGCGGCGGGCCGCCCAGGAAGATGGTGCCTTGGTTGCGCACGATCACCGTCTCGTCGCTCATGGCCGGCACGTAGGCGCCGCCGGCCGTGCAGGAGCCCATGACGGCGGCGATCTGCGGGATCTTCCGGGCGGACATCTGCGCCTGGTTGAAGAAGATCCGGCCAAAGTGCTCGCGGTCCGGGAACACCTCATCCTGCCGGGGCAGGAACGCGCCGCCGGAATCCACCAGGTAGATGCACGGCAGCTTGTTTTCCAGGGCGATCTCCTGCGCGCGCAGGTGCTTCTTGACCGTCATCGGGTAGTAGGTGCCGCCCTTGACGGTGGCGTCGTTGGAAACCACCATGACGTGGCGGCCCGCCACCAGGCCGATGCCGGCGATGACCCCGGCGCCCGGGGATGCGCCGTCGTACATCCCGTTGGCCGCCAGGGGCGAGATTTCCAGGAAGGGGCTGCCGTCGTCAAGCAGCCGGTCCACCCGGTCGCGGGGCAGCAGCTTCCCGCGGGCCAGGTGGCGTTCCCGGGATTTCGCCGGCCCGCCCAGTGCCGTGGTGCGCAGCCGTTCGCGCAGTTCGGCGGCCAGTTCGCGCTGGGCACTGCCGTTGCGTTCAAAGGCGTCGGCGCCCGGTTCGACGCGGCTTTGCAAAGTCTCCATTGACCAAAAATCCGTTCCCCGTCCGGGGCACCGCAGGGGCGCCCTACCTCGTCCGGAATCCACGTGCTAAGTTAATGGTTATTAACTGAGTTTCAGGTTAGTCGGAGAATTCCGTGAAGTCCAGCACAAGGAAAACATGAGCGAGTCCCCAGCCACCACCCGCAGGCAGGCCAAGGCCAACCGCCGCACCGTGCTCCTTGATTCCGCCGCCGCGCTTTTTGCCCGCCGCGGCTTCAACGGCGTGTCCATCGAGGACCTCGGCGCGGCCGCCGGTGTGAGCGGACCGGCCGTGTACCGCCATTTCAGCGGCAAGCAGGCCCTGCTCGGGGCGCTGCTGGTGGGGGTCAGCGAGGACCTGCTGGCCGGCGGGCGGACCGTCCTGGCGGCCGGGCACGGTGACGGCGCCGCCCTCCGCGGGCTCATCGCCTTCCACGTGGACTTTGCCCTGTCCCAGCCCGATGTCATCCGCGTCCAGGACCGGGACTTTGACAGCCTCAGCGCCGGCGACCAGCGCCAGGTGCGCACCCTGCAGCGGGCCTACGTGGAACTTTGGGTGGAGGTGCTGGGCCGGCTGTACCCTGACCGGGCAGCCGACATGCGGCGCCTGCAGGCCCATGCCGTGTTCGGCCTGATCAACTCCACCCCGCACAGTGTCCGGCTGTCCGGGCGGCGCCCCGGCGTCCCCGCCGCCCGGGCGGTGCTGGAGGCCATGGCGTGGAGCGGGCTGGCCGGGGCCTGAGCCGGCCGGCCCGCGTTTCCCGTGCAAGCGGCCCGGGCACGCCGTGCCTGCGCAAGCGGCCCGGGCACCCAGAAGGCGCCGGGGGTTCCGGCGCCTTCTGGCTTGGCACTAATGGAATTAATGGGCCGGCAGGCCGTGGTCATGCCCAACGGTGTGTTGGCGCATGCTTGGTTGTATTGCGAGCGCGCCAACGATCAGGGCCACGCCGCCTGTAATCCAGGACGTCCATGCCGCTCCCATGTGGCCGGAGTACCCGCCGATCCAGGGAGAAATGAACAGCAAGGCGGCAATCACCATTCGAACCCATTCGCCTACCGGTGTACCGGGGCTCATGAGGTTCCAGACGCCTGCCAGGATCAGCAGTACGCCGAAGCCGATCATCAGGACCATGGAACTGCCCTGCTGCGTCGTCCAGATTGTTGACAACGCGGCGTAAAGGCCTGCAATCACGGCAACATAGTCTTGCCAGCGGTTCCACTTCTTCATCGATACCAACCTCCTTAGGTTTCCCTTCAGTTGGCTCCCAAAGTGGGGGTCACTACACATAATACGTCTGCTGCTGCGGCTATTCCAGAGGCCCAAGATTGCAGAAAAGCCGCAGTTTTCAGCACGGGCGGCTCAGCACAGGGCCAGCGCCATGGCGGGATCGGACATGACGGCACCCACGTCGGCCAGGAAACGCGAGCCCTGTTCCCCGTCCACCAGCCGGTGGTCGAAGGAAAGGCTCAGCGTCATGACCTGCCGCAGCGCAACGGTCCCCTGGTATTCCCAGGGCGTGTTCCGCACGGCGCCCAGCGCCAGGATCCCGGCCTCGCCCGGGTTCAGGATGGGTGTGCCGGCGTCAATGCCGAAAACGCCGATGTTGGTGATGGAGAATGTGCCGCCGGCCAGGTCCGCCGGCTGTGTCTTCCCGGCGCGGGCGGTGGCGGCCAGTTCCCCGAGCGCCGCGGCCAGCCCGTGCAGGCCCAGCTGCTGTGCGTCCTTGATGTTGGGCACCACCAGTCCCCTGGGTGTTGCTGCGGCAATGCCGAGGTTGACATAGTTCTTGGTGACTATCTCATTCGCGGCGCCGTCCCAGTGCGAGTTCAGCGACGGCTGCCGCGCAATCCCCAGGCACACGGCCCGGGCCGCCAGCGTCAGCGGCGTGAGCTTGACGTCCGCGAACTCCCGTGCCGCCCGCAGTTTCGCCAGGAACTCCATGCCGGCGGTGACATCAACCGTCAGGAATTCCGTCACGTGGGGTGCCGTGAACGCACTTTGGACCATGGCGGCCGCCGTGAACTTCCGCACGCCCTTGATGGGGGTGCGCACCTCGCGGGACGTGTCCGTCCGGTCCCGGGCTGCCGCAGTTCCCGTGGTCGACGCCGGTGCTTCCGCGGCGCCCTCGGCGCCCTTTTCCTGTCCCCCGGCAAAGGTGACGACGTCCTGGCGGGTGATCAGCCCGTGGTCCCCGGAGCCAGTCAGCGCGGCCAGGTCGATCCCCATGTCGCGGGCCAGCTTTCGCACGGGAGGCGTGGACCGGGGGCGGTCCGCCTGCACGCGCGCCTGGGCGTCGGCCACTGCCACGGCGGGCGCGCCGGCCGGGGCTGCGGCCGGAACCCCGGTGGGCGCTGCGGCGGGCGCTGCGGCTCCGGCCGGGGCAAATTGCCGGGTCCGCCGCACGGGACGCTTCGAGGATTCGGGTTCGGCGCCGTAGCCCACCAGGGTCGGCACGCGCTTGGCGGGCGCCTCGTCGGCCGGCTGGTCCGCGGCGGGTGCATCCTGCCCCTGGCCGGGCACCTCAAAGGCGATGATGACCTCCCCCACCTCCACGGTGGTCCCGGGCTCGTGCGTGATGGCGGTGACCGTCCCGGCGTAGGGCGAGGGAAGTTCCACGACGGCCTTGGCGGTCTCCACTTCGCCGATGACCTGGTTCAGTTCCACCCTGTCACCCACCGCCACATGCCAGCTGACGATCTCCGATTCCGTGAGGCCTTCGCCCAGGTCCGGCAGCCTGAATTCGGTAATCATGGTCATCCTTCCAGCCCCGAAAGGGAGTTGGGGCGCCCCAGGGCGCGGTCAACGCCGTCGAGCATGCGGTCAAGGTCGGGCAGGTGGTGCTTTTCCAGCTTGGACGGCGGGTAGGGGATGTCGAAGCCCGTGACGCGCACGGGGGCGGCCTCCAGATAGTTGAAGCACCGCTCGGTGATGCCGGCGGCCACCTCGGCGCCCAGGCCCAGGGTCTCCGACGCCTCATGGGTGATCACGACGCGGCCGGTGCGGCGCACGGATTCCTCAATGGGGCCGTAGTCCAGGGGCGAGAGCGAACGCAGGTCGACCACCTCAAGGGAGATGCCGTCGTCGGCCGCTGCCTTGGCCGCGTCGAGGGCGGTGGCGACGAGGGGGCCGTAGGTCACCAGGGTCACGTCGGTTCCGGCGTGCACCACGCGGGAGGCGCCCATGGCGGGGGCGCGGGTGAGGTCCGCGTCCAGGTCCACCTCGCCCTTGGCGTGGTAGCGGCGCTTGGGTTCAAAGAACATCACCGGGTCATCGCACGCGATGGCCTGGCGCAGAAGGGTGTAGGCGTCCTGCGGGTTGGAGGCGCTGATGACGCGCAGCCCGGAGGTGTGCACAAAGTAGGCTTCCGGCGATTCGGAGTGGTGTTCCGGGGATCCGATGCCTCCGCCAAACGGGACCCGGATCGTCAGCGGCATGCGGACCTGCCCGTGCGTGCGCATGTGGAGCTTGGCAACCTGGGAGACAATCTGGTCAAAGCCCGGGTAGATGAAGCCGTCGAACTGGATCTCACAGACGGGCCGGAAGCCGCGGTAGGCCAGGCCCACGGCGGTGCCGATGATGGCGGATTCGGCCAGGGGCGTGTCAATGACCCGGTGTGAACCGAAGTCTTTCATCAGCCCGTCGGTCACACGGAACACCCCGCCCAGGGTGCCGATGTCCTCGCCCATCAGGACCACCTTGGGGTCGTCCTCCATGGCCTTGCGCAGGCCGGCGTTGATGGCCTGTGTCAGTGTCAGCCTGCTCATGACCGGCTCCCTTCCAGGGTGGTGCCATCCGTGGGTGCGAAACCGGCCAGGTAGCGTTCGTAGTGGTCGCGCTGGCGGTCCAGGATGGCGTGTTCGGTGGTGTAGACGTTGTCGAAGACGCTCAGCGGAGCCGGGTCGGGCAGGTTGATGGTGCCTTCGCGTAGTTCCGCGGCCACGGCGTCGGCGCGCCGTGCCACCGCGGCCTCGGCGTCGTCGTCGAGCTTCCCGCGGCCCTGCAGCAGGGCCTTGACCCTGGCGATGGGGTCCTTGGCGCCCCATTCCTCCAGTTCGGTGACGCCCCGGTAGCGGGTGGGGTCGTCCGCCGTCGTATGGGCCCCCATGCGGTAGGTCACGGCCTCGATGAAGCTGGGCCCGCCGCCGCTGCGGGCCCGGGCGGCGGCCCAGCGGGTGGCAGCCAGGACCGCGAGGACGTCGTTGCCGTCCACGCGCAGGCTGGGGATCCCGTAGCCCGGGGCCCGGCCGGCGATGGGCACGTGGGCCTGCAGGCCGACCGGTTCGGAGATGGCCCAGTGGTTGTTCTGGCAGAAGAAGATGACCGGTGCCTGGAAGCTGGCGGCGAAGACCATGGACTCATGGACGTCGCCCTGGCTGGTGGCGCCGTCGCCCAGGTAGGCGATGGAGAGGGTTTCCTTGCCGTCGAGGACCAGGCCCATGGCGTATCCGGTGGCGTGGAGCGTCTGGGATCCGATGATGATTTGCGGGGTGGCCATGTTGAACTTGTAGGGGTCCCAGCCGGTGTTGGCGCTGCCCCGCCACGTGCTCATGATCCCGGCCAAATCCGCGCCGCGGAGGTAGGCCACGCCGTTTTCGCGGTAGGTGGGGAAAATGAAGTCGTCCCCGCCCAGGGCCCGGAGCGAGCCGACCTGGGAGGCTTCCTGCCCCAGCATGGGCGGCCACAGGGCCAGCTGGCCTTGGCGCTGGAGGGCTGTCGCCTCGACGTCGATGCGACGGATGGCCACCATGTCCGAGTAAAGCCGGACAAGCTGGGCGTCGTCGACGTCGGCCACAAAGGGGTCCAGTTCCCCGTCGGCAACGCTGGTGCCGTCTGCGGCAATGAGTTGGTGGATCCCGGTTTGCGGTGATGCACCGGAGTTGGCTGATGCTTCCAGCACGGCAGTTCGCCTCCTTAGCTTCATGCCGGGGCGGGGCCCTGGCATCGGGCCGGCGCATCTTGTGGATGCAGGCCCCCAGGCCGCGTGCAAGGGTTTGTTGCGCACGGCAGGGCGCGTCATTGCAACCCTTAGTTGTGACACTACTCACAGCATGCAGCTGGCGCAATGTCCCTTGGATAAATTGAACATTCTGCCCTATATGGTGCGCCTTGACCGTGCTAATCTGCGCACTATGCATACCTTGGATGACACCGACGCCCGCATTCTCCTGGCCCTCGTGGAGGACCCGCGGCAGACCGTGGTGGCGCTGGCCCAGCAGCTGGGGCTTTCACGCAATACGGTGCAGGCGAGAATGGCGTCGCTGGAGAAGCGCAAGGCGTTCCTGGGCTTTGACCACCGCATCAGCGCGGCCACCCTGGGCTACCCCCTGACGGCGTTCATCTCCATCCACGTCCAGCAGCAAAAACTGGCTGAACTGGCCGCGTCGCTGGCCGGCATCCCGGAGGTGGTGGAGGCACACGGGCTCAGCGGCCGCGCCGACATCCTGGCGCGCGTGGTCTCCACCGGAGCCGAGGACCTGTTCCGCATCAACGGGAAGATCCTCGCCTGTGACGGGGTGGAGCGCACGGAAACCTCGCTGGCCATGAATGAGCTGGTCCCGTTCCGCCTCGGGCCGCTGCTGGAGCGGGTCGTGGACAAGTAGAGCGGCCGGCCGCCGACCACTTCCGTTATGCGCCGGACCCGCCGTGGGTTGCGCGCATAAGCTCCGGCCTCTTTTCTTATGCGCCGGACCCGCCGTGGGTTTGGCGCCAGTGGACAATCTGCGCCAAACCCGGCCCCGGTCCGGCGCATAAGTGAACCGTGCGGGCCCGGGCCACAGTCGGCCCTGCGATCCCAACCCGGATGGACCGCCGGCAACAATTCTGCGCCGGACCCGCCGTGGGTTGCGCGCATAAGCTCCGGCCTCTTTTCTTATGCGCCGGACCCGCCGTTGGTTTGGCGCCAGTGGACAAGCTGCGCCAAACCCGGCCCCGGTCCGGCGCATAAGCGGACCGGGGCAACGGCGGACTCCGCGGCCCGGCGCGGATTTGGTGTCGGAAACGTGGCCTCTAGTGCTCCACGGCCTTCTCGGCGCCAATGCCGGTCAGGGAGCGGACAGCCATCTCGGCCTGGATGGCTGGATTCTCCTTGTTCTTGTCCAGGACGGTCCCCAGCCAGCCCAGGAAGAACGCGAGCGGGATGGAGATGAGCCCGGGGTTGGCCAGCGGGAACCAGTCGAAGCCGGCGCCGGGGATCATGGCCCTTTCACTGCCGGAAACCACCGGGGAGAACGCGATCAGCAGGATGGCCGAGGCCAGCTATCTGGTCCGCGTCCCGCTGTCGGATCTGGAACAGCGCTGGCAGGGCGCCGGCTTCCTGCGCATCCACCGCTCGTACCTGGTCTGCATGCCGTGCGCCACCGCCCTGAGGCTCGGCTCGGCCAAGCCCACGGTCTCCGTCGGAAACGCCGAGCTGCCGGTGAGCCGGCGCCACCTGCCGGCTGTCCGCGAACACCTGCAGGCCACCCGTGTCCGGCCGGCACCATGAACGACGACGGCGTCCCAGGCCGCCCGCCCGCTCCCCCGCCGGCACCTCCAGCCCCCGGCCGGGTGCGCGTCACGGCCCCGCGCAGCAAGGACCGCCTCGTCATCGGCAGCACCACCGTCTCGCAGGAGGTCGCCGAGCAGTCGGCGGTGGGCGAGGTCATGGTGCGGTCCCTCATCAGGTCCCAGCTGCGGCTGGCCCTGGTGGTGACGGCGGGCTTTGTGGCGGCACTGCTGATCTGCTGGATGGCGGTCCGGTGGGTTCCGGCCTTTGCCGAGTGGCGGATCCTGGGCATTCCCGCCCCGTGGCTCATGCTGGGCGCGGGCGTGTACCCCATCATCGGCGCCAGCGCATGGCTGTATGTGCGCGCGGCCACGCGCAACGAGGACAGGTACCGCGACCTGGTGGACTGCAAGTGAACCCGGCCATCGGCTACACGGCCCTGACCGCCGTCTCCGTCGTCACGGCATTGATCGGCTTCTACGGGCTGCGGATCTCACGGACCACGAGTGACTTTTATGTGGCGTCCCGGACCGTTCGGCCGTGGTGGAACGCTTCAGCCATTGGCGGCGAATACCTCTCGGCGGCCAGCTTCCTGGGCATTGCCGGTCTGGTCATCGTCTCCGGCATTGATGCGCTGTGGTTTCCCATCGGCCACACCGCCGGCTACCTCATGCTGCTGTTCTTCGTTGCCGCTCCCCTGCTGCGGTCCGGCGCCTACACGATCCCCGACTTCGCGGAAGCGCGCCTGGGGTCCGCCCGGGCCCGCCACCTTACCAGCGTCCTGGTGGTGCTTGTGGGCTGGTTTTACATTGTCCCGCAGCTTCACGGTGCCGCACTGACGATCCGGACCACCACGGGACTGCCGTCTTGGGTGGGTGCGGGGGCCGTCGTCGCCGTTGTCTGCCTGACGGTGGTCACGGGCGGCACCGGCACCTACGGGACGCTGTCCCTGATGGTGGCACTGCTTTTCGGGACCCTGGGGCTGCCCCACGTCCTGGTCCGGTTTTACACCAACCCCGACGGCGCGGCGGCGCGGCGGACCACCCTGATCGTGCTGGGGCTGCTGTCCCTCTTTTACCTCTTCCCCACCATCTATGGGGTGCTGGGCCGGGTGTTCCTGCCGCAGCTGGCGGCACGCGGCATCCCGGACGCGGCCGTGCTCCTGCTTCCGGGCAGGTTGGTTGGCGGGCCGGGCGGGGACATCCTTTCAGCCCTGGTCGTGGCTGGCGCCTTTGCGGCGTTCCTGTCCACCACTTCGGGGCTGGTGGTGTCCCTGGCCGGCGTCATCAGCCAGGACCTGCTGGGCGGGAACGTGCGAGGCTTCCGGATCGCTGCCGTGGCTGCCGCGGTGGTGCCCCTGGGCGTGGCCCTGGGCACGGATTCGCTGGCGCTGGCCGGCAGCGTGGGGCTCGTGTTTGCGTTCACGGCGTCCACCGTGTGCCCGCTGCTGCTGCTGGGCATCTGGTGGCGCGGGCTGACCGACGCCGGTGCCATGGCCGGCATGGCAGCCGGCGCGGTGCTGTGCGGGGCTTCCATGCTGGTGGGCGCGCAGCTGGCACAGGATTCTCCGTGGCGCACCGTCATGGTGCAACCGGCGGCCTGGACGGTTCCGGCCGCCTTCCTCACCATGGTGGCGGTGTCGCTGGCCACCCCGGGCCGCCTAAACCCCGGCATGGCCCGGTTCATGTCGAAGCTGCATGTGCCCGAGCGCCCGCACGCCATGCCGGGGCCGGCGTCCGGTCCGGACCGCCCCTAGCTGTCCGAGGGAATGTCGATGGCGGCCATCAGCTCCACGACGCGGTCCAGGAAGGCGTCCACCTGGCTTTCCTCGTAGCCTTCGGCCCCCTTCGCCGGGGCAAACACCGCCCGGCGCACCACGTCCACGCTGAGCTCGCCGTTGTCCTCGATGTAGGTCAGGAGCTCGCGGCACAGCAGGTCGACGTCGGCAGTGTTGTAGCTTTGGACGTTTTTCCTGGTGGGGCGGCGGAACCGCTCGCCGTCGGGCCGGTGCAGCCGGCCGCGCAGCAGGGACGCGGTTTTGCCGATTTCGAGCATCCACGCCTTTTCACCCTTGCCCTTGATGAGCAGCTCCTTCTCGCGGAGCACAAATTCGTCCTCAATCCGGTCCATGGCCGCGTCGACGGCCTGGGCGTTGTAGCCGCCGCGGGCGGGATCGAAGGATGCCGTGCGGACGTCCTGGCTCGTGATGGCCAGGCCGTTCGAGTCGGCGTTGAGGAAGTAGGCCCGGGCACGGTCCAGGAACACGTCAACCTGCTTGACGTTGTACCCGATCTCCTTGGGACCAACCAGCTTGAACTTGGAGTTGGTGCGAGTCTTGTCTTCCACGGTCACTGTCATTCCTCGGGTGTGGTGCTTGCTGGGACGAAAATCCGCCCTGGACGCCCCCGACGGGGGCGCATCAGAGCTGGCCTAGAAGGCTAAAGGTGGCGTAGGCAACGGGTGCCGCGAACAGGATGGAATCCAGCCTGTCCATGACGCCGCCATGCCCGGGCAGCAGGTTGCTCATGTCCTTGATGCCAAGCTCCCGCTTGACCATGGACTCGGCAAAGTCGCCGCCGGTGCCTGCAAAGACCATACCAACGGCCAGGACGAATCCCACCCACCAGTGCACATCCAGGAAAAATACCGTCGCCGGGATGGCCACGAGCATGGCACCCCCCATGGACCCGGCAAACCCCTCCCAGGACTTCTTGGGACTGATTTTAGGGGCCATGGGGTGCTTGCCGAACAGCACGCCCACCAGGTAGCCGAAGGTGTCATTGGCGACCACCAGGAACAACATGATGACCACTTCGATGACGCCCGGGTTCATGGTGTTGAAATCGAGGGTCAGCCCGAGGGTGGGCGGGCGGAGGTCCTGCATCATCAGCAGGACAAAGCTGAGCATGAACGGGATCCACATCAGGACGAAAACGCCGGCGAGGATGCTCTTCACGGCGCCCGGTTCCGGGTCCAGCGAACGCCACAGGAGCGTGGCCCCCGCACTGGCCACGAGGGCAAACAGGAGGCCCTCCGAGCCGGCAAAGTAGGCCGACGCCGGCATGGCCACCGTCCCGACGAATACGGGTGTCAGGGGCAGCCTGATGCCGCGGGTGGCGATGGCCCGCGAGACCTCCCACACGCCCACTGCCACGAACACGGTGGCCACCACCACAAACGCCAGCGGGAAGAACAGGAGGCTGCCGAGGACCAGCACCAGCAGTGTCAGGCCCACCCCGACGGCGGCGGGAAGGTCGCGTCCGGCCTTGGGCGTGCGCGGCGCCTTGGCCGCACGCAACGGTTTGGGGGCTGCCACGGAGGCAGGCACGGGTGCGATGGGGCCCGGCGGGACGGGAACGGCGGGCGGCCCGGCACTTTTCGCCGGACGGCCGGAAGCGGCCTTGGCAACCCCTGCCGTGTCCGGGGAAGCGGCCTTTTCGGCGGTCGCAGCCGCTTCAGCTGCCCGCTTTTCAGCCCTTGTCCTGTGCGGCGCCGGTTTTTTGGCAGCACCCTTTTCCGGCGCCGGCCTTCCGGGCACGACGACGGGAATGACGCCTGTCATTTCCGCAATGCGCCGCGCCTTCCGGGTCGGAAACTGGTATGCGTCCGCGCCCGGCGGGGGGCTTGCCCCCGGGGGCGGGGCGTCCGGTTCCTCCCCGGGAGAGCCGGACGGCGCAGGCTTGGGGTCCGTCATTAGACCTCGAGAAGCTCGACTTCCTTGCGCTTGAGCAGCTCGTCGATGTTGTCCGTGTGCGCCTTGGTCAGGGCGTCGAGTTCCTTTTCGGCGCGTGAGCCTTCGTCCTCACCGGCGTCGCCGTCCTTGACCAGCTTGTCCAAGGTCTCCTTGGCCTTGCGGCGGATGTTGCGGACGGAAACCTTCGCTTCCTCGCCCTTGGTGCGGACCAGCTTGACGTATTCGCGGCGCCGTTCCTGTGTCAGTTCCGGCATGACCACACGGATCACGTTGCCGTCGTTCGAGGGGTTGGCGCCCACCTCGGAGGAGCTCAGGGCCCGCTCGATCTCGTGCAGGGCGCTTTTGTCAAAGGGGGTGATGAGCAGGGTGCGTGCCTCCGGCACCGCAAAGGAGGCCAGCTGCTGCAGCGGGGTGGGTGCACCGTAGTATTCCACCAACACCTTGTTGAAGAGGGCGGGGTTGGCACGGCCCGTGCGGACGGCGGCGAAGTCCTCTTTGGCTACCTCAATGGCCTTGTCCATCTTGTCCTCGGCCTCAAGCAAAGTTTCTTCGATCACGTCTGTCTCCCTCAACTTTTTGAAAATCCCAACTGCTCCGCGGCCGGGGCACGCGGCAATCCTGAGTCCATCCTACCGTGGGCCGGCGGGCTGCCGGGCCCGTGCGCCGGCCCATGGCGGGGCGCCCCGCCGTCGTACTATGGCGTGACGAGTGTGCCCAGTTTTTCGCCCAGGATGGCGCGGGCCACGTTGCCTTCGCCCTCCATGCCAAAGACCAGCATGGTGACGTTGTTGTCCTTGCACAGGCTGAAGGCCGTCTGGTCCATGACGCGGATGTCCCGGGCCATGGCCTCGTCGTAGCTGAGGTGCTCCAGCTTGACGGCGTCGGGGTCCTTCTTCGGGTCGGCCGTGTAGACGCCGTCCACGCCGTTCTTGGCCATGAGGACCACGTCGGCGTGGACTTCCAGGGCGCGCTGGGCGGCGACGGTGTCGGTGGAGAAGTAGGGCAGGCCCGCGCCGGCGCCGAAGATGACCACGCGGCTCTTTTCCATGTGCCGGATGGCGCGCCGCGGAATGTACGCCTCGGCCACCTGCCCCATGGTGATGGCGCTTTGGACGCGGGTGTCCACGCCGGCCTGCTCCAGGAAGTCCTGCAGGGCCAGGCAGTTCATGACGGTGCCGAGCATGCCCATGTAGTCGGCGCGGGAGCGGTCCATGCCGGACTGGGAAAGCTCGGCGCCGCGGAAGAAGTTGCCCCCGCCGACCACAACGGCCACTTCCACCCGGTCCACGGTGCTGGCGATCTGCTTTGCGATGTCCCGGATGGTGTCCGGGTCAACGCCTAGCTTTCCCGCGCCGAAGACCTCGCCGGAGAGCTTCAACAGCACGCGGCGCCGCTTGGGTGTTCCTGACGGGTTGTGGGCAATGTCCTGCGTGGAGCCGGGGGTGTTCGTTGTCATTGTGCCTTCCGTGGGAACCATTCCGTGTGTCATTCGGTCAAGGTTCCGCAATGCAGATATGTCAGTGCAGTTGAGTCGGTGGGGTGGTGTCGTTGAAGTGTGCCGCCCGGAGGGGTGCCCCTAAGATCCTAACCGACGCCGGGCACAGGAAAGGGGCAGCCGCCCCAAGCGGCTGCCCCTTTCCTGTGTCACACCGGCCGGCGCGTTACGTCAGCCGGTAAGGGTGACTTAGGCTCCGACGCGGAAGCGGGCAAAGGCGGTTGCCTTCACGCCGGCTTCGTTCAGGACGGTGCCGACGCTCTTCTTGGCGTCCTTGGCGAAAGACTGGTCCACCAGGACGATCTCCTTGAAGAAGCCGGTCAGGCGGCCTTCAACGATCTTCGTCATGGCGGCTTCGGGCTTGCCTTCGGCCTGTGCGGTTTCCGTGGCAATGCGGCGTTCGTTGTCAACAACGTCTGCAGCAACTTCTTCGCGGGTCAGGAACCTCGGGGACATGGCGGCAATGTGCACAGCTACGTCGTGTGCAACTTCCTGGTTGTCACCGTCGACGGCGAAGAGCACGCCAACCTGTGCGGGCAGGTCCTTGGAGGTCTTGTGCAGGTAGGCGTCAACCGTGGCACCTTCAACGCGGGCAACACGGCGGATGGCAACCTTCTCACCCAGCAGGGCACCTGCTTCGATGACCAGCCCGGACAGCGGCTTGCCGTCAACCTCGGCAGCCAGCAGGGCCTCAACGTCGGTGGCGCCGGAAGCCAGGGCGGCTTCCAGGACCTTGTTGGAGAACTCGATGAACGGGGCGGACTTGGCAACGAAGTCGGTCTCGCAGTTGACTTCCACCATGACGCCGACGCCGTTTTCTACCTTGGCGGCCACGAGGCCTTCGGCGGTGGAGCGCCCTTCGCGCTTCGTGGCGCCCTTGAGGCCCTTGATGCGAATGAGCTCCATGGCCTTCTCGGCGTCGCCGTTGGCCTCGTCGAGGGCCTTCTTGACGTCCATCATGCCAGCGCCGGTGCGCTCGCGCAGGGCCTTGATATCTGCGGCGGTGTAGTTCGCCATATTGAAACTCCTGTTTCGTGTTGTCGCGGTTGGCAGTTGTTTTAGGGCCCGCGCCGGGCGGGCACAGCACTGCCGGAACACCCAGGGGCGTTCCGGCAGGCTAAGGAGTTACTTGTCTTCGCTGGTTTCGCCGGAGAGGACCTCAGCGGCGTCCTTGGCCGGGGAGTCAGCCAGCAGCGTCTCGGCAGCCTTCTCGGCTTCCGTGCCGGTGATGACCTCGGCAGCCTCTTCGGCGGAGATGGCCTTGGCTTCGCCTGCGGCAGCCTGCTCGCCTTCGAGGAGTTCGCGCTCCCACTCGGCCAGCGGCTCGGCCGGGGCTTCCTGGTTGCCCGTGGCCTTGGCGTTGCGGGCGATCAGGCCCTCGGCGACGGCGTCGGCGATCACGCGGGTCAGCAGGTTCACGGAGCGGATGGCGTCGTCGTTGCCCGGGATCGGGAAGTCGACGTCGTCCGGGTTGCAGTTGGAGTCCAGGATGGCCACAACGGGGATGTTCAGCTTGTGGGCCTCGTCGATGGCGAGGTGTTCCTTGGGGGTGTCGACAACCCAGAGCAGGGACGGGGCCTTGCCGAGGTTGCGGATGCCGCCGAGGTTGGTCTGCAGCTTGGTCAGCTCACGCTTGAGGAGCAGGAGCTCCTTCTTGGTGTGGCCGGAGGAGGCAACGTCGTCGAAGTTGATCTCTTCGAGTTCCTTCATGCGCGAGATGCGCTTGGAAACCGTCTGGAAGTTGGTGAGCATGCCACCGAGCCAGCGCTGGTTCACGTAGGGCTGGCCCACGCGGGTGGCCTGCTCGGCGATGGCTTCCTGCGCCTGCTTCTTCGTGCCGACGAACAGGACGGTGCCGCCGTGGGCAACGGTGGCCTTGACGAACTCGTAGGCACGGTCAATGAAGGACAGTGACTGCTGCAGGTCGATGATGTAGATGCCGTTGCGCTCCGTGAGGATGAATCGCTTCATCTTCGGGTTCCAACGACGGGTCTGGTGTCCAAAGTGGACGCCGCTGTCAAGCAGCTGGCGCATGGTTACGACGGGCATGCCGGCGCTCCTTCTTGTTTATTTACGGTTCTTTAGCTTTCAACCTGCGGCGGAGGGTCCCGCCCATGGTTTTGCTCCTGGCACCCTATTGCGCTTCCATGTCCCGCCGCGAGGCGGACCGTATGGGCGCAATCCGTCGGCAGGGCCCAGGTTTCCCGTGGGCACCTCGTCAGGGTGGGGTGCGCGTAGTCAGCGCACAAAAGAGCGCACTGCTCCCACTATGTTACTACAGGGCTGACGGGCGGCCCGACCACGACTGCCCCCTCCACAGGTGGGCAGGACTGGTGCCTTGTCCCCATTGAGGCAGGATGCCGCTGCCGGTCCGGCGGGAAGCCGCCATGCTGGAAGGCATGAGAGGCATCCTTGGTTCCAGGCGGTGGCGCCCGGCATGGGCGGCGCTGCTGCTGGCCGCCCTGCTGCCGCTTTCGGCAGCTTCGGCGGGAGGCAGTGCGGCTGCGGCGGCTCCCCCGGCCGCCTTGTCCCCACGCACGACGGCGGCCCGTCCCCTGCCTGCCTCCGTCGGCTGGGCGTGGCCGCTGGCGGGCAGGCTCCGGCTGGTGCACGGCTTCGACCCGCCGGACCAGCCTTGGCTGGCCGGCCATCGCGGGGTGGACCTGCTGGCCGCCCAGGGCGCCGCCGTCCGCGCACCGACCGCGGGGGTGGTGTCCTTCGCCGGGACAGTGGTGGACCGCCCGGTGCTGACCATCACCACGGCGGACGGGCTCAGGCTGAGCTTTGAACCCGTCAAATCAACGTTGCGCAAGGGCGAAACCGTGGCCCGCGGCCAGCCGGTGGGGACCCTGTCCGGGATCACGCACTGCGACGCCGGTCCGCCCGGGGAGGACAGCTGCCTGCATTGGGGCGTGCGCCGCGGGGACACCTATCTCAACCCGCTGCAATTTATCCTCGACCTGCGCCCTTCGGTCCTGTTGCCGGTGTCCGGCGGGTGAGCCAGTCGTGGGGGTTCGAGACATGCCACGGCACGGCCCAGCGGCTGGTGGAGATCCCGGCCCTTCGGAGCGGATGCGCAAAAGATCCCCGGAACCATGACGGTTCCGGGGATCTTTTTGGTAGGGCCACTCGGACTTGAACCGAGGACCTTAGGATTATGAGTCCCGCGCTCTAACCAGCTGAGCTATGGCCCCTCGCAGCGCGCCCTCCACGACCGGCCTTCCAAAGGAAGGCCGTGCACGGGAAAGCACTCCTGCAATACTAATGCGTCCGGCCCTAAAGTGCGTGATCCTCGTAGCTGCCGCCACGGTAGATGTCCTCGAAGGTGTCCAGCGTCTTTTGCAGGCCGTGGCGGGCCACCATCGAGTGGCTGGCCGCCCCCATCGCGGCCCGGCCTTCCGGGGAGAGCTGCATGATGGTGGTGATCTTCGCGGCCAGGTCATCGCTGTCGTTGGGCTTGAACAGGAATCCGTTGACCCCGTCCTCCACCAGGTGCGGCAGTGCCATGGCATTGGCCAGCACCACCGGAGTGGACGCGCTCATCGCCTCGAGCGTCACCAGCGACTGCAGCTCGGCCGTGCCCGGCATGACGAACAGGTCCGCCGCCAGGTAGACGTCACGCAGTTCCTTGTCGCTGATCAGGCCCGTGAACTTCACGCGGCTGGACAATCCCAAGCGTTCGGCCTGGGCCTTCAAGGCCGTCTTCACCTCGCCGCCGCCCACCACCACCAGGTGGAGGTCGAGGTCCGCGGGCGTTTTGGCGATGGCATCGATGAGCACGTCGATGTGCTTTTCCTCGGCCAGCCGGCCTACAAAGGCCACGACCGGGTACGGCTTCGGCCCCAGGACCTCCCCCGGTGCCAGTTCATAGTTGCCGGCCTCAATCCCGTTGGACAGCGGCAGGACCTTCCGCAGGAAGGCGTGCTCGTGCATGGCCTTCGCGGCCAGCGGCGTGGGCGTGGTGACGACGTCGGCCCGGCTCATGACCTTGCCCATGTCGCGCCAGGAAACACGACCCACAATGTTCTTGAACCACTGCGGGAAGGGCAGGAACGGATTGAGGTTTTCGGGCATGAAGTGGTTGGTGGCCACAATGCGGATGCCTCGGCGCTCCGCCTCGTACACCACATGCTCGCCGATCATGTAGTGGCTTTGGACGTGCACCACGTCGGGGTTGATGACGTCGAACAGCGCGGTGATGTCCTTCTTGATTTCCCAGGGCAGGCAGACCCGGAAGTATTCGTGCGTGGGGACCGGACGCGAGCGCAGGCGGTGCACCGTTGCCTCTTCCCGCTTTTCCGTATACATGGGCCCGCCATCGGGGCGGAACGTCATGACATGGACGTCGTGGCCGCGTGCCGTCATGCCGGTGGCCAGGCGGAAGCAGAATTGGGCCGCGCCGTTGATGTGCGGCGGATAGGTGTCGGCGGCAATCAAGATCGTCAGCGGCTTCTGGCCGCTGTTCTCCGATGTGGATGTCACGGATAAAACTCCTGGTGGATTGGTTGGCCGCCGGACCGTGCCGGCGCCCCAACGCAAGGAAACCGCAAGGGGTTCCCAACGCCGTCGTGCTGTACAAAAAGGACGGGTCCCGCTGGTGCGGCCCCGGGAGGAAGCCGCTGCCGCTGCTACCTCTTGGCATCCGCCCGGCGTTGCACCACGTCGGGATGGTGCCGCGACAAGGCGACCACCCCAACGATAGCAACCAAAGCTGCCCCGGCCATGGATATGGCAACCACGGGCGGCACGTCGGGACGCAGTTCACCCAGGATGGTGATGCCAATGCCGATGCCGACCATCGGGTCAACCACTGTCAGCCCGGCAATGACGAGGTCCGGCGGGCCGCTCGCGTAGGCGCTTTGGACGAACCAGCTGCCCAGGCCGCCGGCCGCGGCAATGGCGATGATGGAATACCACTGGACGTTGAGCAAAAAGAGGCCGTTGGGGTCAAAGACCTGCCGGGAGATGATGCGGGTCAGCACCGCGACAAAGCCGAACAGCACACCGGCACCGAGGATGTAGAAAAATGCCTTCAGCCGGTGCCTGAACATGACCAGCGCGCCGCCGAAGATCACAACGACGATGGCCAGGAGCATCACCACCGTGAGTTCCTCTGAGCTGTCCACATGGGTGTTTTCCCGGACCACATTGACGGCCAGGAGCACAAACAAGGCGCTGCCGGTCACGCAGGCGCTGATGGCCACCACCGTGGCGCGGTTGAGCCTGATGCCCTGGTCCCGGGAATTGACGATGGTGGTGATGACCAGCGCGATGGCGCCGATGGGCTGGATGACGGTCAGGGTCCCCAGGGTCAGTGCCACCACGTTCAGCGCCATTCCGGCGCCCAGCAGCAGCAGCCCAAACACCCAGCGCGGGTTGCGGAGCAGGCGCAGGAACCCGGTGCTGCCAAGTGCCAGGCCGCCGGTGTTGCTTTGCACGGCGCTGCCCTGGCGCTGCGCCCCGAACGCCAGGAAGAACGCTGCCACCACGGCGCACGCGACCGCCAGCCACATCATGCGTGCCCGGCCCGGGGAGGCTGCGCGGGCAGGTGGATTGCGCGGTGCCGGGCGAGCAGTGCGCGGAAATATTGGCCAAAGGCAATGACGTGCATGACCATCGCCGAGCCCAGGAACACCCAGGCCAGGATGGCGGTGGATTCGGAGTCCAGCGCCCTGGCCAGCAGCAGCATCGGCGTGCCGATCATCAGCGCCGCCGTCCGGGACTTGCCCAGCAGTGTCACCTTCAGGCCGGCGTCGCCGCGGAAGTAATACAGCGTGGCCGCCAGCAGGATGACGTCGGGGATGAGCAGCAGGACCAGCAGCCACAGCGGCAGCACCCCGGCTATGACCAGTGTGATGGTCACCGCCACGAGCGCCACCCGGTCCGCAAGCGGGTCCATGATGCGGCCGAGCCTGGTCACCTGGTTGAGCTTGCGCGCCACGTAGCCGTCAATCCAGTCGGTGCAGCCCATCATCGCCAGCACAAAGACACCCCAGCCGTACTCGCGCGGACCCAGGACCAGCCACACGAACAGTGGCGTGCCCAGGAACCTGACCACGGTAATGACGTTGGGAACGGTGACAATGGCGCCCGGATTGCCCGCAGGCGTGTTCGATCCGGCCGGCATGCTTGTCATTCCTCCCCGCAGCTAATGGAACCGCCCCCCGCTGTCCGGCGGCACGTCCAAGGAATTCACTTCTTGAACAACTTTCGCAGGAACACGACGCAGGCGGCAGCCGACACGGCGAAGACAGCGAGTGGTTTCCATCGCGTTTTGGCAGTTTCCAGCCCGTGCGACAGGGCGCCGGTGGCGGCCGCCCGGGCAGATTCGGCGGCCCGCCCCTTGGCAAGGTCCACGTAATGGGCGGCCTGCTTCTTCACGTCCGCCTGCTCCAGCAGTTCCTCCCGCAGCAGCCCAAGGTGTTCGCGGCGCACCTCGGTGCGTTTGATCAGCTCGTCCTGGCTTGCCTTGGGACCATGCTCGGCTGCCTTGGCCGCCTGCTCGGCGCCGGCCTTCTCCTTGGCCGCCTCCTTCGCCGCCTTCCTGGCCTTCTTCTCCGCCTTGCTCAACGTCTTGTGCTCGAGGGTGCTGGCATCAAAGGTGCGGCCCTCCTTGGCAATGCCCAGGTCGTGGCGGATCCCGCGCCAGGCATTTTCGGGCAGCAGCGGCAGCAGGGCCTTGAATTTCCCGTAGGCGACGAGGGCCGCAATGGCCGTCAAAACGAGGAAGGCTGCACTGATGACCAGCGCCGAGAGCCACAACGGCAGGACCGTGCCGAGTCCGGCAACGGCGGCAACCACCAGGGCAATGACGAGCAGTGCCAGGAACACCAGGGCCAGTACGGCGAACACCGCGATGCCGCCCAGGCGGGACTTTTTGTTCCCCAGCTCAAGTTTGGCCAGTTCAATTTCATCGTTGACCTGGCGTGGCACGAGCCGGGCGGTCGTCTTGACCGCCTCCACGAGATTTGGACCTGCGACCACCTTTAGGTCTTTCGAGCCCGTGTGCACTGCCTGCTGTGCCACTGCCATGAGACCGCCTCCAATATTTACTTCCGCGCCCGTTCGCACGGACGGCGGAATCTTGTTGCGCCCATGTGATGCGGCGCTGCCGTAAACACAAAATTACCATCCATGGGCGGCAAAGATTCCACCCTTCGGGGAATAGCTGCCGCAGCAACGGTGTTGCCCCCAGCGTGTCGTGGCCTTTTGTGACATGGGGACATTTGTTCCACACTTCATTCCGGCCCTGCACAATTTGCGCATAGCATGGGCAGGCAGTCGTCTTTTTTGCGATATTGCCATGGCAGGCTCCCGCACCTCCTTTCCCGCGTTTCTTCCAGCCAGCAAGGATCCTTCGTTCTTGACCCCGATTACCCACCCCGGCGACAGCCTGTCCCGCCGGCAAAAACTCATCTACGTCCTGGTGCTGGGCCTGCTCACCGCCCTGGGCCCGTTCACGATTGACCTGTACCTGCCGGCCTTCCCCGGGATCGGCCGCGAACTCAACGTCAGTGCCGCAGCCGTGCAGCTGACACTGACGGCCACCACCATCGGCTTTGCCGCCGGCCAGCTGATCGTGGGCCCCTTCAGCGACAAGTTCGGCCGACGGATGCCGCTGATCCTGGCCACGGCCTTGCACGTTGCCGCTTCGGTCGGCGCGGCCCTGTCCACCGACATCACCATGCTGGGGGTCTTCCGCGCCCTGCAGGGCATCGGCGCGGCAGGCGGCGGCGTGGTGGCCATGGCCATGATCCGCGACCTGTTCGGCGGCTACCGCCTGGTCCGGATGCTCTCCTACATGTCGCTGGTCAACGGCATGGCGCCCATTTTTGCCCCTGTCATCGGTTCCCAGCTGCTGGGCATCATGGACTGGCCCGGCATCTTCTGGTTCCTGGCCGGCTACGGCGCCCTGGTGGTGGTGGCCGCCTTCGTCTTCATCGTTGAGACCCGGCCGCGTGACCTGCGCAGGTCCGACGGCGTCCGTGTCACCGACCGCTACAAGGCCGTGTTCAGCGACCGGATCTTTGTGGGCACCCTGTTCGTGGGCGGGCTGAATTTCGCCGCCCTGTTCACCTACCTCTCGGCGTCGACGTTCCTGTTCCAGGCCAGCTACGGGTTTTCCCCGCAGCAGTACGGCTTCCTCTTTGCGGCCAACTCGCTGGGCGTGGTGGCCGGCGTGCAGACTGCGGCGCGGCTCATGCGCCGCGCCGGCCCGCAGTGGGTCATTGCCGGGGCCACCGTGGCCCAGGTGGTGGCAGCCGCCGCCATGGTGGTGTTTGACCAGCTGCACCTTGGCCTGTGGGGTGTGATCGTGCCGCTCTGGTTCTTCATTGCGGCCACCGGCTTCATGTTTCCATCCGTGCAGGTGCTGGGCCTGGCCCGCAACGGCCGCCAGGCGGGAACAGCGGCCTCCCTGCTGGGAGCGGTCACCTTCGGTTTCGCGGGGTTGATCACCCCCGTGGTGGGCCTGGTGGGCGTGCGCACCGCAACGCCCATGGCCGTCATCATGGGCAGCGCGATCCTGCTGGCCATGGCCGCCCTGTGGATCATTGTCCGGCCGCGCACGGTCCCGGCCCTTTAAGGCCCAGCCGCTGTAAGGCCCAGCCGCTGTAAGGCCAGGCACTGTTGGGCCGGGCAAAAATAAAATTGGCCCCGCACCCTCAAGGGGTGTGGGGCCAATCTTTTGCCTTGCTCCTCCGACTGGACTTGAACCAGTAACCCTTCGATTAACAGTCGAATGCTCTGCCAATTGAGCTACGGAGGAATGAAGCAGGAATATCCCAATCGGCACATTGCATAAATGAAATGCACCCCTTGTTTTTTGCCTGCTGCGCGTGTGTCCGGTTTGGCTTCCGGAAATCCCTGAATGGGATTGGCTCCTCTGACTGGACTTGAACCAGTAACCCTTCGATTAACAGTCGAATGCTCTGCCAATTGAGCTACAGAGGATCGCGCAGGAACAACAATAACAAAGGCCGGCGCCGTTGCGAAATCGGCGCGCCCGCGCCGGCCGGGTCAATCGCCGCGCAGGGACCGGCGCGCCATTTCCAGCTCCATGAGCTCGCGCTGGAGCAGCTGGTACCCCTCCGGATCCACGGCCGGATCCATGCGCTGCAGGGCGCCGAGCCGCTCCTGCTTCAGCTTGGTGATCTGCCCTTCGAAAAGCCGGCGCAGCATCGCGCGGCAATACCGTTCCAGGGACTCGTCAGCCTTCGTGGGCAGCGGGCTCATGGCCAGCTCGGCAACGAGGTTCCCCAGCTCCCCCGGCACGTTGGCCCGCACGGCTTCCAGCCACTGGGACGAGGCTGCCAGCGATTCCCCCGCAGCGGCAATCCCGGCATGGATGGCCTGGTATGCGGAAACCTGGAATTCCGTGGCGGCAAAATGCTGCCAATTGCCTGCCGTCAGCAGCCCCGGGTGCTGGAGCACCACCTCCAGCGCCTCCCGCTCCATGCGGGCCTGGGGGTCGCGCGGGTCCGGACGGGGGAACCTCGGTTGGGCCGGCTCCTCGGCCGGTGCGACGCCGGTCCGGCCAGCGGCAGGCTGCCCGCCGTGCGCATACTGCCCCTGGGCGTGTGCCCCGCGGGAGGGGGCGCCGTTCCCGGCCTGGCGCTGGGAGGCGGCGGGGCCGGCGTCGTACGGGGCACGTGGGGCGGGCGCCTGCCCGGCAACCGGCCGCGGGCTGCCAGGTGCGCCGGGCCGGGCAGCGCCGGCATGGGCGCGCTTCTCGGCGCCCTTGACGGCACGCAGGACTTCGTTGGGGTCGGCGATGCCCAGCCAGCCGGCCAGTTCCTGGCTGTAGCCGATCCGGGTGGAGCCGTCGCGGATTCCCGCCACCACCGGCGCGGAGGCCCGCAGCCCGCTGACGCGCCCCTCCACCGTGCTGAGGTCAAACTTGGCCAGGGTGGAGCGGATGGCGAATTCAAACAAGGGGCGGCGGGAGCGGATCAGGGAGTGGACGGCCTCGTCGCCGCGGCGCTGGCGCAGCTCGCAGGGGTCGGCCCCGGTGGGTTCCACGGCCACGTACGTCTGGGCGATGAAGCGCTGGTCCTCGTCGAAGGCCTTCAAGGCGGCCTTCTGCCCGGCGGCGTCGCCGTCGAAGGTGAACACCACCTCCCCGCCCGTGCCGTCGTCGGAGAGCAGGCGGCGGGCCACCTTGATGTGGTCGGCGCCGAAGGCGGTGCCGCAGGTGGCCACCGCCGTGTCCACCCCGGCCAGGTGGCAGGCCATGACGTCCGTGTAGCCTTCCACGACCACCAGCTGGCGCTTTGAGGCAATGTTCTTCTTGGCCAGGTCGATCCCGTAGAGGACCTGCGATTTCTTGTACAGGGTGGTTTCAGGGGTGTTCAGGTACTTGGGGCCCTGGTCGTCGTCGAACAGCTTGCGGGCGCCGAAGCCCACCGTGTCCCCGGCAATGTCCCGGATGGGCCAGATGAGGCGGCCGCGGAAGCGGTCGTAAATGCCCCGCTGGCCCTCGGAGAACATGCCGGTGAGCTTCAGTTCCTCCTGGGTGAATCCCTTTCCCGAAAGGTGCTTCAGCAGGGAGTCCCAGCCCTGCGGGGCGAAGCCGACGCCGAACCGGTCCGCAGCGCTGCGTTCAAAGCCGCGCTCGGCCAGGAACGCCCGTCCCGCGGCCGCCGCGGGCGTGAGAAGCTGTGCCCGGAAGAACTCCCCGGCAATCTTGTGGGCGTCCAGGAGCCGCTGCCTGCGCCCCACCTCCTCGCGACGCGGGCCGGTGCCGCCGTCCTCGTAATGGAGTTCGTAGCCGATGCGCCCGGCCAGCTTTTCCACGGCTTCCGAAAAGGGGATGTGGTCCATTTTTTGGATGAAGGAGATGACGTCGCCGCTCTCCTGGCAGCCGAAGCAGTGGAAGTACCCCATCTGCGGGCGCACGTGGAAGGAGGGGCTGCGCTCGTCATGGAACGGGCACAGGCCCTTGAAGGAGCCGATGCCGGCCGACTTCAGGGTGACGTAGGCGTCGACGACTTCCTTCAGGTCGGTGCGCGTGCGCACCTCATCTATGTCTTCCCGCTTGATCAACCCAGCCACCCGGCCAGTTTACGTGAGTTTGTCCGCCCCCGGCCCCGGGTGGCCGGCCGCTGTGGGGATCGCCCGCCAGTGACCGGAAACGCACGCCCTGGTGGCTGGAATCACCGCCGTTTCAGGCCTGGACGCCCCTTGGCGCCGATAGAATTTAACTACCCCCAATGGCGTGGACTTCCGGGCCGCCGGCCGGGAAAACCACCCCACACCATTTCCAAGGGAGCCTCCACAGTGTTTCAGTCCGTGCGCAGCAACGTCCGTCACGCCAGCCACCAAGGCATGTTTGCGTCCGTGCGCCGCAGCGTCGGTTCGGACATCCTGCTGGCCCGCCACGGCAGCGCCATTTCCTCGATGCGCCTGGACCGCGCCAACGCCCGGGTGGTGGCACGGCTGTCCGACGGAACCTTTGACAGCGCCCCCAACCTGATCGACCCGGAGCTGCACATGCCCGGCCGCCTTGACGACGACGCCAAGCTCATCGCCGCCGTCTGCGCCGCCACCGTGGGCCTGGCAGCCGTGTTGGCCGCCGTCGTCGGCATGGTGTTCTCCTTCGCCAGCCCCGAACAGCTGGCCAATTTCACCGCAGCCCTGGGCAGCTACTCCGCCGGCATGTAATCGCAGCGCCTGTGGTGACAGGCCTGTGGTGGTGCCGCCGCGGCAGTGGTAGCCTCGGCCCTATGATCGGGCGCCTGCACCACCTTGTCATCGACTGCCCCGACCCCTACGCGCTGGCCGGTTTTTATGCTGCGCTGCTCGGACAGCCCGTCACGTACTGTTCACCGGGCTTTGTGGTCGTCGCCGGGAACAGCCACAGCTCCGGACTCGCGTTCCAGCTCGCCCCCGGCCATGTGCCGCCCCGCTGGCCGGACCCCGCCCACCCGCAGCAAATGCACCTGGACGTGATGGTCGACGACGTCGCTGCCGCCCGCCCGCGCGTCCTCGCCCTGGGCGCATCGCAGCTGGGCGGCCCCGGCTCCACGGTGTTCGCCGACCCCGCCGGGCACCCCTTTTGCCTGGTTCCACGCCCCGGCTGGGCCGCCCCCATCGGGACGGACTGACGGCCCCGGCGGCCACAGAAAACGAACGCCGAATCCACAGGAGATCCCCAGCAACCGCTCTTAGCGTTGGCACTAATGCGCAGGCGCCCGGCCCCGCAGCGTGGAAAGGATGTGCGGCATGTCCGAGGGGGATGTACCTGCCACGCTTCCCGTCCTGCAGGTGGACCAATTGGAGGTCGCCTACGGTGCCCGCACCGCCGTCGCCGGTATCAATTTTGACATCCGCCCGGGCGAGATCTTCGGCCTGCTGGGCCCCAACGGCGCGGGGAAGACCAGCACCCTGAGCGCCATCGAGGGCCTGCTACGGCCACGCTCGGGGTTTCTGCTGGTGGACGGCCTCGACGTCTCGGAGCACCCGCTCGAGGCGAAGGCCCGCCTGGGCGTGCAGCTGCAAACCTCCAGCTTTCAGGCCGAGCTGGGCATTGAACAAATCGTCAGGCTCTATGCGGGTCTCTACGGTGCGCGGCTCGACCGGGACCAGCTGCGCACCGCCCTCAAGCAGATCGGGCTTGGCGGGGAACTGGGGCGGCGGTTCAAGCAGCTCTCCGGCGGCCAGCAGCAACGCCTGGCCCTCTTCATCGCGTCCGTCCACGAGCCGCGCCTGCTCCTGCTGGACGAGCCCACGGCCGGGCTGGACCCGCAGTCGCGCCGGCAGTTGTGGAACCGCATCGAGGCGTTGCGCGGCGAGGGCCTCAGCATCCTGCTCACCACCCATTCCATGGAGGAGGCGCAGGCCGTCTGCGACCGGGTGGCGATCATCGACCACGGCGCGCTCGTGGCGCTCGCCACCCCTACCGGGCTCATCGAGGAATACAAGTTCGATCCCCGCGTGGTCCAGGCGGCCCACGGGGAAGTGACCCTTGAAGACGTTTTCATTGGACTGACGGGAAGTGAAATCCGTGACTGACACCGGCACCGTCCGCCCGCCGCTCAACCTGGCCCTGCGCGCCCTGCTGCGCGCAGACGCCACCGTGCTGCTGCGCAGCAAAATTTCGGCCACCTTGAGCATCCTGCTTCCCGTGGTCATCCTGGTTGCCACCACCTTTGGCAAGTCCCAGCACCGGCTGGGCGGGACCACCCTCACCATCGGCCTGGCCCTGGTCATCGGGCTGCCCACCTCCAGCATGCTCGGCTTCACGCTGGCCATCGCCGGCGACCGCGACACCGGCGTCCTGCAACGCCTGCATGCAGCGCCCGTCCCCACCTGGGCCATCATGGGCAGCCGCATGGGCGTCCAGGTGGCCGCCAACCTTGTCGGGTCCATCATTGTGGTGGTGGTCGGCGTCATCCTGCACGGGCTGGCCCTGGACGCGGGACAGGTCCTGCTGGTCCTGGGCGCTGCACTCCTGGGCGGCGTGACGTTCCTGTCCATCGGGCAGGCAGTGGTGGGGCTGGTGAAATCCTCCGCCGCCGTCCTGGCCGTCAGCCGGGTGATCTTCATTGTCCTGATCCTGCTGGGCCTTGTGGGTGGCACCGGGCTGCTGGGCGACACCCTCAAGTCCATCGCGGAGTGGACACCCGTGGGCGCCCTCATGACCTTGTTCGCCGACATCCTCAACCGGGCCGGCTGGAGCGCCCAGGACGGCTGGGCCCTGCTGGCCTGCGTGGCCTGGACCGTGGTGTGCGCCGGCATCGGCATCCGCTGGTTCCGCTGGGAATCCCGCTGACCCTCCGGCCGTGCTCCTAGAGGAGCGTGCGCTCCATCCCCACGAGGCGCTCGTGGAGGGCCAGGGCCGAGACATCGGTCAGTGAGGCGATCTGGTCGATGACCACCCGGAGCCGGGCGCCGTCGTCGTCCGCCTCCCGCCAGTCCGCGGCGAACATGGTCTCCAGGTGCGCGTCCCCCGTGGCGCTGAGCACGGCCACGAGCTCGCTGAGGATGTCCTGCTGGCGCTGGTAGATGGGCTGGCGGTGGTCGGTGGTCATGACGAAGGTGGTGGCCAGGCCCTTCATGACCGCGATCTCCACGGCCGTTTCCTGGGGCACGACGACGTCGGCCGCGTACCGCGTGAGCCGTCCCGTCCCGTAGATGGCCTGGGTGGCGGCGACGGCGCTCTGGCAGAAGCGGCCGATCAGCTGGCTGGTCATGTCCTTCAGCGCCGCCATCGACGCCCGGCTGCCGTCCGCGTGGCGCACCCAGACGTCGGCGGCCTCCAGCCGGGACAGGGCCGCGTCGATCTCCGCCGTGTCCACGCCGGGCAGGTACCACTGCTGCGTGTAGCCCAGGACGCGGTTACGCTGGTCCTGGTTGGCCAGCCACTTCAGCTGCACGTGGCCGGCAACAATGGCGTCCTCCACGTCGTGGACGGAGTAAGAGATGTCGTCGGCCAGGTCCATCACCTGCGCCTCGATGCAGGTCTTGCCGGCCGGGGCGGCGCGGCGCAGCCATTCAAACACGGGCAGGTCGTCGGCGTAGGCGCCGAACTTGCTGGTCCGGCGCCCGCCCACGAGCGGCGCGTCGGCCGCCAGCCAGGGGTACTTGGAGGAGGCGTCCAGGGAGGCGCGGGTCAGGTTCAGCCCGGCCGAACCGCCGTCGGGCCTGATCACCTTGGACTCCAGGCGGGTCAGCAGGCGCAGCGTCTGGGCGTTGCCCTCGAAGCCGCCAATGTCGTGGGAGAGGTCGTTGAGGACGGACTCGCCGTTGTGGCCGAACGGCGGGTGGCCAAGGTCGTGGGCGAGGCAGGCGGTGTCGACGACGTCGGGGTCGCAGCCGAGCGTGCGGCCCAGCTCGCGGCCGATCTGTGCCACCTCGAGGCTGTGCGTGAGGCGGGTGCGGACAAAGTCGTCGGTGTCCGGGGCCACCACCTGGGTCTTGGCCCCGAGCCGGCGCAGTGCCGAGGAGTGCAGGACCCGGGCGCGGTCCCGTTCGAAAACGGTGCGGAAGCTGTTCTTGTGGGCTTCCTGGACCCAGCGCTCCACGTCCGTGGGCGAATACTCTGGCTGCGCGGCGGTAGACATATCCCTTAGTTTAGGGCCATCGCGCCCCGGTCCGGGGACGGCCAGGGTGGCTCAGGGCAGGTGACGGTTGATCCAGCGCAGCGCCGGCCCGACAGCCGGGAGACGGTGCCAATTGCGCTGCATGACCGCCCGCCGGCCGCTGCGGACGGCCTGGACCCGCCACCGTGCCAGGACACCCTGGTCCGCGGCCTGCCGTTCCCGGGCCCGCTGCCGCAGCGAAATGGTGCAGTTCAGGCACACCCCGGCCTCGGGCCTGCTGCCGAGCCGGATGATCCCCGACTCCGGGAAGGTCCGCCCGCAGCACCAGCACAGTTGCTGCCCGGGCCCGCTGGCGTTATCCGCGGTGGTCATGGCTGCATGATCCCACGGCACGGCCGCGTTGCGCTACCCGCCGGAGACGTCCAGCTCCGCGCCGGCGATGTCCGTCCTTTGCAGGCCGCTGAGCGTGCGGTCCTTCAGCCAGCCGTCCGGCAGGGCGGTGCGCTTAGGGCTGCCGGCCCGCCCGCGGGGTCCCTCGGCGTCGGCGCCCGGATACGGGCTGTCCGCATCCAGCTGGTCCAGAAGCCCCCGCAGGACCTCAAGGGTGGGGACGGCGGCAAGCTGGGCGCGCAGGTCCCCGCCCACCACGTAGCCCTTGAAGTACCAGGCCATGTGCTTGCGGATGTCGCGCAGGGCCTTGTTTTCGTCGTCGAAGGTGTCCACGAGCAGTTCGGCGTGCCGGTAGACGGCGGCCGCCACCTCGGCCAGTCCCGGCCTGTGCCGTTTGTCGCTGCCCTCGAAGGCGGCCTTCAGGTCGCCGAACAGCCACGGGCGGCCCTGGCAGCCGCGGCCCACCACCACGCCGTCGACGCCGGTTTGGCGCACCATGGCGATGGCGTCCTCCGCGCTCCAGATGTCCCCGTTGCCCAGGACGGGCACGTCCGGCAGTGCCTCGCGGAGCCGGGCGATGGCCTCCCAGTCCGCCTGGCCGGAGTAGAACTGGCTGGCCGTGCGCCCGTGCAGCGCCACGGCGGCCACGCCGGCGTCGCGCGCGATGCGGCCGGCCTCCAGGTAGGTGAGGTGGTCATCGTCAATGCCCTTGCGCATCTTGATGGTCAGCGGCAGCCCGCCCTTGGACGCTTCGCGCACGGCGGTCTGGACGATCGCCGTAAACAGGTCCAGCTTCCAGGGCAGGGCCGCTCCCCCGCCGCGGCGCGTGACCTTGGCGACCGGGCAGCCGAAGTTCAGGTCGATGTGGTCCGCGTGGTCCTCCTCGACCAGCATGCGCACGGCCTTGCCCACCGTTTCGGGGTCCACGCCGTACAGCTGCACGGAGCGGATCTTCTCGTCGTCGTCGTGGCTGATCAGGCGCATGGACTCCGGGGTGCGCTCCACGAGCGCACGGGAGGTGACCATTTCGGAGACAAAGACGCCGCCGCCGTGCTCGCGGCACAGGCGCCGGAACGCGGTGTTGGTGATGCCGGCCATGGGGGCGAGCACCACCGGCGTGTCCACCGTGATGTTGCCCAGTTTGAGCGGCGGAAGGTCCAGTTTGGTGTCGCTGGCGGGGATGTCTGTAACAGTCACCCGACAATTCTCTCAAATGCGTCCAAATTAAGCGCCCGGCTGCCCTGGGGGCATCCACTGTACAGCTGTGGCGGTCCCGCCGGCACCGGGCCCGCCCGGACCGTACACTCGGCGGGAACCAACCCGCCAAAGCTGCACGCCGGGCGCCGCGCGCGGGCGCCGCCGCCATTGTGTTCTTCACCGGCGGCGCCTAAGAATGGACTATGACGGTCACGCTGAGGTCCCTGGAAACGGCAGTCCCCCCAACGATCCTGGTCCAGCCCGAGGCCCGCGACGTGTTTGCGGCCCAGCCCGGGCTGACGCGCCTGGGCCAACGGCTGGTCCGCACCTGCTTCGACTCCGCCGCGATCGACACCCGCCATACGGCCGTGGCGGAAATGTCCACCTCCTTCCGCAGCGAGACCCCGGTGTTTTTCGATGTCGACACCGGACTTTTGCTCACGCCCAGCACCAAGGAGCGCAACGACCTCTTCACGGTGGAGGCCACTGCCTTGTTCATTGAGGCCGCGACGAGGGCGCTGGACGCGTGCGACGGCGTGTCCGCGGCCGATGTCACGCACGTCGTCACGGTCTCCTGCACGGGCTTCTTCAACCCCGGGCCGGACTACAAGATTGTCCGGGCGCTGGGCATGCCGGCGTCGGTGCAGCGCTACCACCTCGGCTTCATGGGCTGCTATGCCGCGTTCCCCGCGCTGCGGGCGGCCAAGGCCTTTTGCGAAGCCGATCCCGACGCCGTGGTGCTGGTGGTTTCCGCCGAGCTGTGCTCGCTGCATGTGCGCACCTCCAACAACCCGGACACCATCATGGGCTCCTCCCTGTTTGCCGACGGTGCCGCCGCCGCGGTGGTCACGGCCCGGGACCTGCCGGACACGCAGCCGGGGATGTTGCTGGACCACTTTGAAACCGTGCTGACGCCGGTGGGCGAGGATTCGATGGCGTGGAACATTGGCGACCAGGGCTTTGAAATGGTGCTGGACAGCTACGTGCCCCGCATCATCGACGACCACATTGTGGGCGCCCTCGAGCCGCTGCTGGCGCACGAGCCGGCCCTGGCCGGGCAGCCGTACCGGGACATCCGGCACTGGGCCATCCACCCCGGCGGGCGCAGCATCCTGGACAAGGTGGAGGCCAAGCTCGGGCTCTCCGAGGACCAGCTGGTGCCGGCCCGGGAGACGCTGCGCAACTACGGCAACATGAGCAGCGCCACCGTGATGTTCGTCCTCAAGCACATTCTGGACCAGCCCGCGGCGGAGCCTTCCGAAAGCATCTGCGCCATGGCGTTTGGTCCGGGCCTGACGGTGGAAACGGGCCTGTTCACCAAGGTCTCCCCGGGGTCGGGCCGCACCATGGAGGGTGCCGCCGCGCACAGCGCCGTCCTGGACAACGCTGCCCGGGTCTGAGTCCATGCGGTTCTTGCAGGAACGCGCCACGGACGCACGCGAGGAAATGGACCGGCCGGATTGCGACCCCGTCCGGCTCGCACGCACCTACGCCCAATTTCCACGGGTCAATGCCGTGGTTTCGGGGTCGCGGGCCGTGTACCGCGACCGGATCCGGCCCCTGCTCTCCCCCACCACGGCCACCACGCTGCTGGACGTCGGCTGCGGCGGCGGGGACATTGCCCGCCGGCTGGCCCGGTGGGCGGAGCACGACTCCTTCCTGCTGGACATCACCGCGATCGACCCCGACCAGCGCGCCCTCGACTTCGCCACGGCACGGCCCGGGCGCCCCCGGCTGGCGTTCCGCCGCGCCTACAGCTCGGACCTTGTCCGCGAGGGCGCGTTCTTCGACCTGGTCATCTCCAACCACATGCTCCACCACCTGGCCCCGGCCGAGCTGCAGGGCCTGCTGTCCGATTCCGAACGGCTCGCCACACGCGCCGTCATCCACGGCGACATTGCCAGAAGCCCGGCAGCCTATGCCTTGTTCGCGGCCGGCACGCTGCCCTTCTTTCCGGGCTCCTTCATCCGCTGCGACGGCCTGACCTCCATCCGGCGCAGCTACACGCCGGCGGAACTGCGCGCCGTGGTCCCCCCGGGCTGGACCGTCCGGCGCGAAAGGCCGTTCCGCCTGGTGCTGCAGTTCGCGCCCGGGGCTGCCCGTGGCTGAAATTCCAGGACCCGAGCTGCTCGACGTGGCCATTGTGGGCGGCGGGCCGGTGGGGATGTTCCTTGGCATCCTGCTGGCCCGGCAGGGACTGTCCTTCCGGATCCTGGAGCAGCGCGCCGGGTCAAGCCCGCATTCGCGCGCCATCGGCATCCACCCGCCGGCCCTGGCCGCCCTGGCGCAGGCGGGCGTGGGGGCGGCGCTGGATGCCGAAGGCGTCCACATCCGGGACGGCGTTGCCCGCAGCCGCGGCCGGCTGGTCCAGGGGCTCTCCTTCGCCGACGCCTCACCCGCCTCGCCGCACATCCTGACGCTCCAGCAGGCGCGCACCGAGGCCATCCTGGAGGCCCGGCTGCGCGAACTCGCCCCGGGCGCCCTGCTGCGCGGCGTGCACGTGCAGTCCATGCACGACGCCGGCACGCACGTCGAGCTGGCAGCCTCTCCCGCAGCCGGGGACCCGGACGGGGCCACCTGCCGGGCGAGGCTGGTGGTGGGGGCCGACGGCGGGCACTCGACCATCCGCCGGGAGCTCGGCATCGCCACCACGGGACGCGACTACCCCGACACGTACCTGATGGGCGACTTCCCCGACACCGGCAGCGACGGGGCCACGGCCGTGCTGTACCTGGAGCCGGGCGGGATCGTGGAATCCTTTCCGCTCCCGGACGGGTTGCGCCGCTGGGTGGTGCACACGGATTCGCTGTTGGAGGGCGCCTCGGCGCGGGAGCTGGCGGCCTTGATCCGCCGGCGCACCGGCACGTCAGTGGACGCCGCCGCCAACAGCATGCTGAGCGCCTTTGGCGTGCGGTCCAGGATGGCCGTGCGGATGGTGCAGGGCCGGGCGGTGCTGGTGGGCGACGCGGCGCACCAGGTGAGCCCGATTGGCGGGCAGGGCATGAACCTGGGCTGGCTGGACGCCGCGGCGCTGGCGCCGGTCATCGGCTCCGCGCTGCGCGGCCGGCCCACCGGGTTGCTGCTCGAAAGGTTCGAGAAGACGCGGATGTCCGCCGCCCGGCGTGCCTCCTGGCAGGCGGGACTGAACATGGCGCTGGGACGGCCCCTGCCGGCGTCGTGCCTGGAAGTGCGCAACGCAACGCTGGCCCGGGTGCTGCACAGCACCTGGCTGCGCAACGCCGTGGCGCGGCGCTTCACCATGCAGCCGGTGGGCCGGGCCCGTCAGTAGCCGGCCGGCCAGGCAAACGGCGCCGGCGCCTTGGCCGTCCCGGTGCCGCTGGTGATGACGATGTCGACGTCCTCGTGGTTGGCGAGCTGGATGGCGGCGGGGTTGCCTGCCTGCTTCTTGCCGTTGACGAAGGTGGTGATGGTATAGCCGCCGGAGGTGGAATAGGAGCCGACGCGGTTTGCCGTGAGCGCCACGTCCCATTCGGTGAAGACCTCGCCGAGGTTGAAGGGCTTCACGACGGGCGATTCGACGTGGATGATTCCGGTGGAGTCGTGGGTGTGGAGGGGCGAGATCATCTGGGCACCGAGGTCGATCCCGATGTCGCCGGGCACCATGATGGACCTGCCGTCGGCCGTGATGCCCAGGTGGGTGTGGATGTGTTCGGCCGTGCCCTCGGCCGTCAGCATGGTCAGCCCGGCGGCCTTGGCCCGGGCCGACGCGTCGGCCGGAGCAGCCCACGGCGGTGTCTGGGTGGAACCGTGTGAGGCGGAGACGGTTCCCTGGGGGGCCTGGCCGGATGCGGCGGCGTTGCCCGCGGAGTTGGTGCTGATCACCACCCCTGCGGCAACAACGACGGCCACGGCCGCCACTGCGCTGCCGGACCACGCCACGAGGCGGCGGCGGCGCGCCTTCTGGCGGGCGGCGGCGGTTTGCTTCCCGGTTGCCTTGGATTCCAAGCAAGTCTCCTTACGGCCGACACGGCGCCGGACCCGCTATTGATGTTCCCACGCCCCGGGGGCCGAAAGGCGCCGTTTCGGGTGTTTCACAGCCAATGCGGTGCAAATGCCCAGTCAGCGGGCAGGCACCTACAGACGCCCGGTTGCAATCGGGGCTGTTTTTCCACACGCCCGGTTGCAACCGGGGCACTATCGGCCAACGCTCCCGCAACGGCGTGCCGGAGCGTTGGCGAAAAACGCCCCGGTTGCAACCGGGCGTCGAGTCAGGCGGGCTCGAGGGCGTCGAGTCAGGCGGGCTGGAGGGCGTCGAGTCAGGCTGGCTGGAGGGCGTTGCGGCGGCCCGTGGCCTTCACCACGGCGACCGCGACCGCCGTCGTGACCGGAATGGCCAGGACCAGGCCAATGGAGCCGACCAGGATCCGCACCACTTCCTCCGCAAGCTCAGAGCTGGTCAGGGCGTCCAGCAGCGGGCGGTCGTACAACGAAACGAGGATGAGCACGGGAAGGGCGCTGCCTGCGTAGGCGAAGGCGATGGTGTAGACGGTGGAGGCGATGTGGTCACGGCCAATGCGCATCGCTGACGTGAAGAGCGACCGGGCCGGGGTGTCCGGGGCCAGCTCGTACAGCTCCCACACCGCGGAGGACTGCGTGATGGTGACGTCGTTGAGCACGCCCAGGCCGGAAATGATCAACCCGCACAGGATCATCCCGGACAGCGACATCCCCTTCGTGAGGTTCAGCAGCTGGTAGGCGTTGTCGCCGGCCGTTCCGGTCAGGGCGGCGGCGTCCACGGCCCAGCCGGCCAGCGCCGCCGTCGCGCCAAGCCCGAAGAGCGTGCCGAGCAGGGCGGTGGAGGTTCTGGCCGAAAAACCATGGGCAAAGTACAGCACGCCGAACATGATGGCGGACGAGCCCACCAGCGCCACGGCCAGCGGCGGTTTGCCCTCCACGAGTGCGGGCAGCACAAACCAGGCCAGTACGGCGAACGCCCCGCCGAGCCCGACCATGGCACGCAGCCCGCGCCACCTGGCCACTGCGACAACCACCACGGCATAGAGGACCGCCAGCAGGCCTATCGGCACCGTGCGGACAAAGTCCATGAACATGTACTGGGGCCCGGCCGCCTCCACGCCCGGGGCCACGTTGGGCAGCTTCAGGTAGCGGATGGTGTCGCCCGCGTTGACGCCGCGCGCCTGCACAATGTCCGGCGTGACGACGACGGGCACTTCCGCGCCGCCCCGGGCAGACGTGTGGGCGATGAAGCAGCTTTGCGACTGCTGGGCAGTCCCGGGGCACTTTTCCGTGGCGGTCCGCTGCACGGTGCCCTCCACAAAGGAGGCACCCTGCGCCGCCGCATAGGGGCTGCCGGCCGACGGCGCCTCCCCTCCCCCGCCGGGCCACAGCAGCACCATGGCCGCCACCGTCGCCACGGCCAGCGGCACCAGGATCCAGCTCAACAGCACCACGGCACGGCGCCGGGCATCAGAGCGCCGACGCAGCCCGGCCCGGCTCAAGGAGGAATCGTCAGGGTGCGAATGGGAATGGCCCATGGGCAGAAATCAGTCCTTCGGTTGGTCCGGCGGGCCGGGCCGGCATTTTTTGTAGGCGACGTCAAGGAGACAACTAAGGCCGCCCGCGGCCGTGGTGTCGGATAGTCGCCGGAAAAATGCCGGCCCGGTGCGGCCCGATTATTCGCCGACGACCAGCGTTTCCGTACCGCGGACCTTGGCCGCCCCGACCTCGATCATGGGATTGACGACGGCGGCCACGGCCTCCATGGAGTCGTCCAGTTCCAGCTGCACGGGGTACTGGTGGGTGATCAGCGCCAGGAGGTCGTACACGGCCTGCACGGCCGCGTCCCGCTCCAGCTTCGGCTCCACGCCCAGGAAGACTTCCGACGCCGGGGCTGCCGCGGCCGGGGCGTCCGGCGCACCGGGGCCCTGCGAGTAGCTGACGGCGAACGCCTCGATGCGGCCTTTCCGGCTTGGCTGGACGAAGGCACCGAAGGCGCTGGAAGGCTCGGCCCGCAGCACCAGGGCCCCGTGGGCGCCGGTGAGGTCGTCCAGGAACATCCGCTGCACGGCGCCCGGCGCCAGGGGCCCGGTGGGGTCCCACTGGTTGACCGCTTCGTAGTACCGCCCCACCACGTCCGTCAGTTCCACGGACCCCGTGGCCAGGTCCTGCACGCGGGCGGCGGCCTCGGCATCGGTGCCCTCGCCGAAAACGGGGAGCTTCAATGCGCCCGGCGCCACCTCCACCACCCGGTTGCGCTGCAGCACGGCCAGGCCCATCGCTTCGGCAAACGCCGCGCCCGGGGTGCCGGGGGCAATCTTGGTGCGCAACGCCGTCGTGCCGGCCAGGCCGGCGGCAACCGCAGCCGACGCCTCGCTGCGGAGCATGGTCAGCAGCGTGGCGCCCACGCCGGTGCGGCGGTGGTCGCGGGCCACCTCCACGTAGGCCCAGAGGCGGGCCGGGTGCAGCGTGGTGGAATACACGACGGCGGCCGCCACCGGGATGCCCTGGTCCTCGGCGACGATGGTGCGCCGCCACGGGTTGGCATCCTGTCCCGGCGCCAGTGCGGCGCGGAACTGGCCGGCCGCGGCGGAGTCGGCGTCGCCCCAGATTTCACGCAGGGTGAGGTCGTCGCCGTCACGCCACGGCCGGAAGGAAAGTTCAGCCACGCCTACGCACCCAGCAGGCGCGCGGCCAGGTAGGCCTGCACCTTGTCCAGGGAGACGCGGTCCTGGCTCATGGTGTCGCGTTCGCGGATGGTCACGGCGTTGTCCTCGAGGGTGTCGAAGTCGACGGTGATGCAGAACGGCGTGCCGATCTCGTCCTGGCGGCGGTAGCGGCGGCCGATGGCGCCGGCGTCGTCAAAGTCGATGTTCCAGTGCTTGCGCAGCTTGTTGGCCAGCTCCTTCGCCTTCGGGGACAGGTCCTCGTTGCGCGACAGCGGCAGCACGGCGGCCTTGACGGGGGCCAGGCGCGGGTCCAGCTTCAGCACGGTGCGCTTGTCGACGCCGCCCTTGGCATTGGGGGCCTCGTCCTCGACATAGGCGTCGACAAGGAACGCCATCATGGAGCGTGTCAGGCCGAAGGACGGCTCGATCACGAACGGCGTGTAGCGCTCCCCCGTGGCCTGGTTGAAGTAGCTCAGCTCGGTGCCGGAGCCCTTGGTGTGGGAGCCAAGGTCGTAGTCGGTGCGGTTGGCAACGCCCATGAGCTCCCCCCACTCCGAGCCCTGGAAGCCGAACTTGTATTCAAAGTCGATGGTGCCGGCGGAGTAGTGCGCACGTTCGTCCTCGGGGACGTCGAACTGGCGCATGTTTTCCGGGTTCATGCCCAGGTCCAGGAACCAGGCCCAGCACAGCTCAACCCATTCCTTGAACCACTTGTCGGCATCTTCCGGCGCGGTGAAGAACTCAATCTCCATCTGCTCGAATTCGCGCGTGCGGAAGATGAAGTTGCCGGGCGTGATCTCGTTGCGGAACGCCTTGCCGATCTGGCCGATGCCGAACGGGGGCTTCTTGCGGCTGGTGGTGAGCACGTTGTTGAAGTTCACGAAAATGCCCTGGGCAGTTTCGGGGCGCAGGTAATACAGGCCGGCGGCGGCATCCACCGGACCCAGGAACGTCTTGACCAGGCCGGAGAACAGCTGCGGCTCCGTCCACTGGCCCTTGGTGCCGCAGTCCGGGCACACGATCTCTTCCATGCCGTTTTCGGGCTGGCGCTTCTTCTTGGCCACAAAGGCCTCAATGAGGTGGTCCTGGCGGTGGCGCTTGTGGCACTGCGTGCACTCGACCAGCGGGTCCGTGAACGTGGCCACGTGTCCGGACGCTTCCCAGACGGCCTTGGGCAGGATGATGGACGAGTCCAGGCCCACCATGTCCTCACGGCCGCGCACAAAGGACTGCCACCATTCGCGCTTGATGTTTTCCTTCAGCTCAACGCCGAGGGGGCCGTAGTCCCAGGCCGAACGCGAACCGCCGTAAATTTCACCGGCCTGGAACACAAAGCCGCGACGTTTCGCGAGGGAAATGACCTGGTCAAGCTTGGATTGGGGCGCCACTTGCTACTCCTATTAATTACGAGGCCGCTGGGTGCGGTCCGTCCGGGGACAAGCCTACCGTCCGGGGGTGCGCGGGGCGGAATTGCGCCCCTGGGGACGAACCCGCCGCCAGTTGTGCCCATGGTGCACTCCGGGCACAACCCGCCCTGGGTTATGCCCCTCGGGCAGACGCCGTCGTTCCGCCGGGGTGCCGCTCAGGCCAGCACGATGCAGGTGGGGCTGCCGAACCCGACCGTCTGCACCGGTTCGGCGCCGGGCAGGCCGTCGCCGTCAAGGGCAAAGACGGCCACGGTGTTGGAGCGCTGGTTGGCCACGTACAGCCGGTTGTTTCCCAGGGCAAAGTGCCGCGGCCAGCGGCCGCCGCACGGGACCCGGCGCAGGACGGCCGGAGGCCTGCCTGCGTCCAGGCCGGAAACGTCCAGCACCACCACGGTGTCCGCCCCCCGGACGGCGGCGTAGAGCCTGGTGCCGTCACCGGACAGCTGGATGTGGGAGGGGGCCGACCCCGCGGTGCCGCCGTCCGGCCCGGCGGACAGCGGCACCCGGAGCAGCCACTTCCAGAACCGGCCGGCGCCGTCGTGCGGATCGGCCCCGCCCGGATCCACGTCGGCGCGCCGCAGCACATGCAGGTGCCCGTCAAGTTCCCCGGCCACCAGCAGGAACTCCCCCGCGATGGCCACGTGCCGCGGCCCGGTGCCCGGCGGCAATTCCGCGGACCCCAGCCGGACGCGGGACGCGGCCGAGTACTCATCCACCCGGTCGGCGCCAAGGTCGGAGACCAGCACCGTGCCCCAGGGGGTGGCTGTCACCTGGTGTGCGTGTGACCCGCCCTGCCGGTCCGCGACGGGACCGGTGCCCGGGTGGGACAACAGCTCCGGGGGTTCCGGCGTCGTGCTTCCCAAAACGGCGGCCAGGGGTGTCACGGATGCCGTGCCGGAGGAGTAGTTGGCTGCCCAGACGTCGGGGCCGATGAGCGCAAGGTGGCAGGGGTCCGCGCCGCCGGAGGCCACGCGGCCGCGCAGTTCAAGCGTTTCGGGGTCGAGTGCGGCGATCCGGCCCTCGGGCAGCTCCTCCACGGCCAGCAGGGCCCCGCCGCCGGGCGCGATGAACGACGGATTCACCGCGCCTCCGACGGCCAGCTGCCGCCCCACCGTGCCGTCCGGTTCCAGCGAAAAGCGCCCGACGCCGGGGCCCCCGCCGTAGGGCTCCCGGGTGTAGCCGCTGACAATGATCTGACTGGCATTCATGGGGGCTCCTGGATGGCTGGCGTGTCTCCCACCACGTTATAACCGGCCGGCGCCGGCGTCGCGCCCCATGCGGCACAATTGACCCATGAGTTCACACGAGATCATCGACATTCCCATCCGCGACGACATGATCCGCCTGGGGCAGCTGCTCAAGCTCGCCAGCCTGGTGGAGGACGGTGTGGAGGCCGCGGACCTCATCAAGAACGGCATGGTCAAGGTGAACGGTGAAATCGACGAGCGCCGCGGCCGCCAGCTGCACGACGGCGACACCGTCACCGTGGGCGGCGAAACGGTGCGGATCAGCACGCCCAGGTAGGGCCTAGTTCAGCACCTTGTACTGCAGGAACTCGCCCACGTGCGCTATTTCCTGGGCGTTGATGCCGTGCCAAATGCCCGTGTACAGCACCTTGGTGAGCTCGGTGTGGGCGCGCAGCCAGGTGTTGGTGTACTCCACGGCGGCGGCGGGTATGACGGGGTCGGCCTGGTCGCGGCCCCAGAAGATCTCCGGCTTCGCGGCGGCCGTGGCCTGGTCATCGAACCAGGGGTCCCCGTCCGCCTCCACCACAAATCCTGAAAGCCCGACGACGGCCGCGTAGTCTGCGGGCCGGTGCCGCAGCAGCGTGGTGGCCACGCACATGCCCTGGGAAAACCCGAAGAGGGTGACCGAGCTGTGCGCGCCGCGGATGGTGTCCAGCCACGCCTCGACGCCTGCCGCCGTTTCCGTGACCGAGTCCAGCGAGTAGGAAAGGTCCGTCCGGAGCGGGAACCAGGCCCGGCCCGGGCCGGCCTGCAGCGGCCCCTGGACGGAGGCGACCGTGAACTCGGCAGGCAGCTGCGCCGCCAGCCCGAAGAGGTCGGCTTCGTCGGCACCGTAGCCGTGGAACATGACCAGCAGGGGCGTGCCGGCCCGCTCGTTTTCGGGACGGGACCACAGCACTTGGGGGGATTCACTCATGCGCCCCATCTTTCCATGGCGCTGTTGCAGGGGGCCAACCGGGCGGACCGGTGGCGCCGGGAGGGGCCCCGAGGGCAGTATGGAACCGTGAGTGAATTTTCCGACGCAGAAGAATCCCGGCAGCCGGGCACCGTGGCGCCGCCCCGCCACCCGTGGAACCGCTACATTGCCATCGGCGACTCCTTTACCGAGGGGATCGGCGACCCCGAGCCCAACAGCCCCGGCGGGCACCGCGGCTGGGCGGACCGGGTGGCCGAGGAACTGAGCCGCGGCCGCGACGACTTCAAATATGCCAACCTGGCCATTCGGGGCCGGCTCCTGCAGCAGATCATTGACGGGCAGCTGGAACCGGCCCTGGCGCTCAAGCCGGACCTGATCAGCATCTCCGCAGGTGGCAACGACCTCATCCGGCCCGGTTCCGACCCCGACCACCTGGCCGAACGCCTGGATGCAGCCGTGGGCAGGATGTCCGCAGCCGGGGCCACCGTCCTGTTGTTCAACGGACCGGACATCCGCGACACGCCCGTGCTCGGCATGGTGCGGGGCCGCGTGGCCGTGTACAACGAAAACCTCCGCACCATCGCACTGCGGCACGACGCCGTCGTGGCGGACATGTGGTCCATGCGCCAGCTGAGGGACCCGCAAATGTGGTCCCCGGACCGGCTGCACTTTTCCCCCCTGGGCCACCACAACATCGCCATCATGGTCCTGGACACGCTGAACGTCCCGCACGAACTGCTCCCGATGCTGCCGAAGCCGCTGCCTGTGCAGAAGTGGCAGGCCGCCCGGGCCGAGGACCTGGTGTGGGCGCGCGAGTTCCTGTTCCCCTGGGTGCTGCGCCGGCTGCGGCACCGCTCCTCCGGCGACGGAATGTCCGCCAAGCGCCCAACGGCCGGCCCGGTGTTTGGGCCGGGACTGGGAACGGGTTTGCCGCTTTCGCACTAGCCACCTGCCGGCCCGCCCGGGCCGGGGTGAACCATTCCGGACTACCATGGAAGGAGGCGCAGTTGTCTGCGTCCCTGAGCGTGGAAGAGGTGTGTTGTGCTGACTATGCTCGACCCTTCGGCAGCCGGGACCATGGCTGCCTCGTCATCCGGATCCGGCGCAGTCCCGCCGTGGTTGATCCTGGTGTTTGTTGGCGTGGCCCTGGTGGCGAGCTTCGTCCGGGCGTCCTCCCGCCGCAAGCGCACCCGCAATGCCCCGCCCCGCGGAATCCAGTCCCGGACCGTCCGGCAGGATCCGCCGATCCCACATGGCGGAACGCTGCTCAACGGCGTCCCGATGAAGGCCTACGACAACGCCCAGGGGCAACAGTCGATGGGCTTCGCCAACGAGCGCATGAGGGCCGAGGCCGAGCTCAAGCGGCAGCTGGATGCCCTCGATGCCGCCCGCCGCGCCGGCCAGGTCACGGCCGAACAGTACGCAGCCCACCGCGAAGCGATCTTCAAAAACTTCTAGGCGCCGGCCGCGTCCCGGCCCGGGAACCGCCCGGCGCCAGGCCCGGCGGCCCCGCCGGACTACTCCGCGAAGAAGGACTCCCGGAGCAGTTCGCCGACGGCGCCCACCTCGGTCAGGAAGCCGTCGTGGCCGATGGCGGAGTCGATGTGGCGCACCCGGACCTCGCCGGGAAGGGCGGCAGCCAGTTCCGCCGACTGCGCCGGGAAGTACAGCCGGTCGCTGCTGACCGCTGCCACCAGGAACTCCACGCCCTCGGTGCGGGCCAGGGCCTCGCCCAGCGTGCCGCGGCCGCGCGTGACGTCGTGGCTCATGAGCGCCTCGGTGATCGCCACATAGCTGTTGGCGTCGAAGCGGGTGACCAGCTTGCGCGCCTGGTGGTCCAGGTAGCTTTCCACCTGGTACCGCCCCTCCACGGAACCCCCGGCGGCAGGCCGCAGCCGGGCGTGCCCCAGCGGGTCCTCGCCGGGCTGCACGGAGCGCCCAAAGCGGGCACCCATCTCCTGCTCCGACCTGTACGTGATGTGGGCAATCCGCCGGGCCAGCCCGAGACCCAGGACGGGCGCCGCGCCGTCGTAGTAGTCCCCGCCGGCAAAGTTCGCGTCCTGCCGGATGGCCAGCACCTGCGCTTGGGCAAAGGCGATCTGTTCGGCCGTGCTGGCCGCGCACGCCGCCACGACGGCACAGCGCTGAACCCGCTCGGGGAACGTCACGGCCCATTCAAGGGCGCGGGCGCCGCCCATGGATCCACCGATCACGGCGTGCCAGGCGGTGACGCCCAGGGCATCGGCCAGCCGCGCCTCGGCGTGGACCGAGTCGCGGATCGTGACGAAGGGGAAGCGTGAGCCGTAGGGCGCGCCGTCGTCGGCAATGCTGGACGGGCCCGTGGTGCCGTAGCAGCCGCCGAGCATGTTTGCCGCCACCACAAAATACTTGTTGGTGTCGACCACGGCGCCGGGACCGACCAGGCCCTCCCACCAGCCGTCCTCCTCGGAGTCGCCGCGGCTGACGTGCGTGCTGCCGGTGAGGGCATGCTGGATGAGGACGGCGTTGCTGCCTGCGGCGTCCAGCGTGCCCCAGCATTCGTAGGCCACCGTGACGGCAGGCAGTTCGCCCCCGGCCTCCAGCGGCAGGCTGCCGATGTTCACGCTGCGCAGCACGCCGCCGCCCTGCCCGACGGCGGCAGACCAGGGGCTGCCTCCGGGGCCGGGCGTTCCGGGGTCGGTGTCCGGGCTAAACACGCTGTCCTCCGCAGCCGTCCTTTCCATGGCACTCACGCAGTTTTGGCTGCGCGGAATCCGGCCTCGAGATCGGCGATGATGTCCTCAACGCCTTCCAGCCCGACGGACAGGCGGACCAGTCCGGGGCGGACGCCGGCGGCGAGCCGCTGCTCCTCGCTCAGCTGTGCATGGGTGGTCGACGCCGGGTGGATCACCAGGGAGCGCACGTCGCCGAGGTTCGCGACGTGGGAGTGGAGCTCCAGGCCGTCCACGAAGCGGCGGCCGGCGTCCAGCCCGCCCTTGATGTCAAAGGAGACGATGGCGCCGGTGCCCTTGGGGCTGTACTTGCGGCCGCGCTCAAACCAGGGGCTGGAGGGGATGCCGGCGTAGGCAACCGCCTCGACGTTTTCGTTGGCCTCGAGCCATTCGGCCACCTTCACGGCATTGCTGACGTGGCGTTCCACGCGCAGGCTCAGCGTCTCGATGCCCTGTGCGATGAGGAAGGCGTTGAAGGGGGAAATGGCGGAGCCGAGGTCGCGCAGCAGCTGCACGCGGGCCTTGAGGATGTAGGCCAGGTTTGCCCCCAGGGCGCTGCCCACGCCGAGGTCACGGGCGTACACCAGGCCGTTGTAGCTTTCGTCGGGGGTGTTGAAACCGGGGAACTTCTCCGGGCTGGCGGCAAAGTCGAACTTGCCGCCGTCGACAATCACACCGCCGATGGCGTTGCCGTGGCCGCCCAGGTACTTGGTGGCGGAGTGGATCACGATGTCCGCACCCCATTCCAGGGGGCGGATCAGGTACGGGGTGGCCAGGGTGTTGTCCACGATGAGCGGCACACCGGCGTCGTGCGCGATGGCGCTGATGTTTTCCAGGTCGAGCACGTCCTGGCGCGGGTTGGAGACCGTCTCGCCAAAGAACGCCTTCGTGTTGGGCCGGACGGAGGAGCGCCATTCGTCCAGGTTGTCCGGGTCGGAGACGAAGGTGACCTCGATGCCAAGCTTCTTCAGCGTGTGGGCCAGCAGGTTGAAGGTGCCGCCGTAGACGCTGGGGCTGGAGACGATGTGGTCGCCGGCCTGGGCGAGGTTCAGGATGGCAAACGTCGTGGCGGCCTGGCCGGAGGCGAGCAGCAGGGCGCCGACGCCGCCCTCCAGGTTGGCGACGCGCTGTTCCACGGCGTCGGAGGTGGGGTTGCCGATGCGCGTGTAAATGGGCTCCAGCTCGGAAAGCGCAAAGCGGGCAGCAGCGCTCTCCGTGGAAGGGAACACGAACGACGTCGTCTGGTAGATCGGCAGCGCCCGGGCGCCGGTGGCGGCGTCCGGCTCCTGGCCGGCATGGATCTGACGGGTTTCAAAGGACCATGCGTTGCTCATGGTGAGCTCCTTACACACTAGAGGCCGTCCAAGTATGGCCCCGCCTGGTCCGAGGGACCGACGGGGGCCGGGCTTGGAAGTTGCGGCCCGCGCTTGCGTTGGGGCCGGCTGGCCCAACGCCTGGTCTTCACCCGGGGCACCCCGCCGCGGAAAGGAGGGTTGCCGGCCTGCGAGCCGGGGCTTGTCGCAGGCACTCATGACCTGCTACCAGTGTGCGAGACCGGCCCGCAAAGCTGCAACATTATGACGGTTATATGACCCCTGCGCGAAGATGTGCTGGACTTTTCGCGCCAAACCTGCACGGTGCCGAACATGTGAAGCGCCCCGGTGTGGTCACTTCCCCAATCCCGCACGGCGCAGGGCCTCGGCCATGGCGGTGGCCGCCGGCCGGGCCTGGCCGGACCCCTTGGCCTGGCGGGAACCCTCGGCCGGCCGGGCCTGGCGGGGTCCTGCGGCCTTCGCCTCGTCATCCAGCCGCAGGGTCAGCGAGATGCGCTTGCGCTCCGGCTCCACCTCGAGCACCTTCACGCGCACCACCTGTCCGGACTTGACTACGGTGTGGGGGTCGGAGACGAAGGAATTGCTCATGGCCGAAACGTGGACCAGCCCGTCCTGGTGCACGCCGATGTCCACGAACGCGCCGAAGGCCGCCACGTTGGAGACGGTGCCCTCCAGGATCATGCCGGGGTAAAGGTCGGTGATCTTTTCGATGCCCTCGGTGAAGGTGGCCGTTTCAAAGCGGGGGCGGGGGTCGCGTCCGGGCTTCTGCAGCTCGGCCACGATGTCCTTTACGGTGGGCAGGCCGAACGCGCCCTCCACAAAGGCCTGCGGGTCGACTGTTGCCACGGCAGCCACGCCGCCGGAGATTTCCGCCTTGTCCGCACCCACGGCAGCCAGGATTTTCCGCGCCACCCCGTACGCTTCGGGGTGCACGCTGGAGGCGTCCAGCGGCTCCGCTCCCCCGGTGATGCGCAGGAAGCCGGCGCACTGTTCGTACGCTTTGGGGCCCAGCCGGGCCACCTTGAGCAGTTCGCGGCGCTTGGTGAACGGGCCGTTTTCGTTCCGGTGCGCCACAATGTTTTCACTCAGCAGGGTCCCGACGCCGGCCACCCTCGCCAGGAGCGCGGGCGAGGCGGTGTTGAGGTCCACGCCCACGGCATTCACGCAGTCCTCGACGACGGCGTCCAGCGAGCGTTCCAGCTTGGCCGGGGTGAGGTCGTGCTGGTACTGGCCCACGCCGATGGACTTCGGGTCGATCTTGACCAGTTCCGCGAGCGGGTCCTGCAGGCGGCGGGCAATGGAGACGGCGCCGCGAAGGGAGACGTCCATGCCGGGCAGCTCGGCCCCGGCCAGGGCGGAGGCCGAGTAGACGGAGGCGCCCGCCTCGGAGACCACCAGCTTGGCGACCACGCGGCCCGGGTTGCGGCGCTTGAGTTCGGCGAGCAGCTCGACGGCCAGCTTGTCGGTCTCGCGGCTGGCCGTGCCGTTGCCGATGGCGATGAGCTCCACCTGGTGTGTTTCAGCCAGCGCCACGAGCGTTGCGAGGGCCTCGTTCCAGCGCTTGGCCGGGGCGTGCGGGTAGATGGTGTCCGTCGCGGTGACCTTGCCGGTGCCGTCCACCACGGCCACCTTCGTGCCGGTGCGCAGGCCCGGGTCCAGGCCCAGCGTGGCACGGTTGCCGGCCGGCGCGGCGAGCAGGACGTCGCGCAGGTTGGCGGCAAACACGCGCACGGATTCCTCCTCGGCGGCCTGGAACAGCCGCACGCGCAGGTCCACGGAGAGGCGGGTGAGGATGCGGGTGCGCCAGGCCAGACGGGCGCCCGTCATGAGCCAGGTGTCGGCGGCCCGGCCGGACCCGGTGATGCCGAGGGAGTGCGCCACGGCGCTTTCGTACCGGGCGCGTGCCTGGGCCTGGGCGTCGGCGTCGCGCGTGTCCGCCTCCGCCAGGTCCAGGGACAGGACGCCCTCCTTTTCCCCGCGCAACAGCGCCAGGACCCGGTGGCTGGGCAGCGTGTGCGGCGGCTGGGCAAAGTCAAAGTAGTCCTTGAACTTCTCCCCGGCGGCATCCTTGCCGGCCTTCACGCTGGAGCGCAGCCGGCCGGTCTTCCACAGCCGCTCGCGCAGCTCCCCCACCAGGGCCGCATCCTGGCCCGCGCGTTCGATCAGGATGGCGCGGGCGCCGGCCAGCGCGTCGTCGGCGCTTGCCACGGCATGGTCCGGGTTGAGGTACGCGTCTGCCACGACGGCGGGGGCCTGCGCAGGATTCTTCAGGAGCGAGTCAAGCAGCGGTTCCAGGCCCGCCTCCCGGGCGGCGTCGGCCTTGGTCTTGCGCGTGGACTTGTAGGGCAGGTACAGGTCCTCGAGGTCGGACTTGGTCGCGGCGGCCTCGATCGCGGCGCGCAGCTGTTCCGTCAGCTTGCCGAGGGCGTGGACGGACTCCAGCACGGTCTTCCGGCGTGCCTCCAGCTCCCGCAGGTAGCGCAGGCGCTCCTCCAGCTCGCGCAACTGGGCGTCATCCAGCGTCCCTGTCACTTCCTTCCGGTACCGGGCAATGAACGGGACGCTGGCGCCGTCGTCCATCAGTCCCACCGCGGCACGCACCTGGGCCGGGCGGACGCCCAGCTCCGCGGCGATGGCGGCGGCAATCCGGGCCTCCACGGCTGCGGCCCCGGGCAACCGCAGGGAGGGTTGGGCGGGCAAAGCGGAGCCGGGTTGGGCGGGGGAGGCTGGTGCTGAAGTATCGGTCACGGTTCAATTCTGCCCCACGTTTGTGCCCCTTCGCCCGCCCCGACCGTCAGACATCCCATGTGAGTTAGGTAACGCTAAGTCGAGAGGCCGATCACAAAGTGCCAAGATGAACGCATGCGAATGGACCACGTTTCTTACGCCTGTGAATCAGATGGATTGGCTGCCACCACGGAGCGGATCGCGACCGCACTGGGGGTCGAAGCAGTGCGCGGCGGGGTGCACCCCCGCTTCGGCACCCGCAATATGATCATTCCGCTCACCGACCACCATTACCTCGAAGTGGTTGAGGTCTTGGACCACCCCGCTTCGGACAAGGCGCCCTTTGGCCAGGCCGTCCGCGCCCGCTCGCAGGCCGGCGGCGGCTGGATGGGCTGGTGCGTGGCCGTGGACGACCTCTCCCCGTTCGAGGAACGCCTGGGCCGCAGCGCCGTCCCCGGCAACCGCAAGTTCCCCGACGGCCGCGAGCTGGTCTGGCAGCAGATCGGCATCAAGGGCCTCATCGCCGACCCCCAGGTGCCCTACATGCTCAAGTGGGAGGGCGATCCCGCCCTGCACCCGTCCCTGGCCCGCCCATCCACCGTCCGGCTGGCCTCGCTGACCATCGCCGGCAGTGCCGAGCGCCTGACCGAATGGCTCGGCGAGCCGGTGGAGAAGCCGCTGGAGGATGTGACGGTGGAGTGGATCGCCCCGCGCGGCACGCCCGGCATCATGTCCGTGACGTTCGAGACGGCCAAGGGCCAGGTCACCATCTAGCTTTCAGTGCAAATCAAGCGGCACCCGTCCCTGCAGGGTCGGGTGCCGCTTCCTTGCCCGGGAACCAGGCCGCTTTTGCTGCACCATCGAAACCGGCGGTGCAGCAAAAGCGGGTTGGTGGCTGATCGGAAATTCGGCGGTGCAGCTTCTGCGGGCTGGCACCCGCCCAGGCCGCTTTTGCTGCACCATCGAAACCGCCAGTTCGGTCAACGGGATCCAATGCGGACTCCGCGCCGCTTTCGGGCGCATGACGGGCCGCCCGGAAGCCGTCCCTCCGCAGCTACCCGAAGCCGAGGGCGGGGCCCATGGTGAAGGCGGCAATGTCCACGAGTGAATGCGCCACGACCAGCGGCATCACACGCCCGTACCTCTTGTAGAGCCAGCAAAAGAGCAGGCCCATGACAAAGTTGCCGAAGAACGGCCCGAACCCCTGGTACAGGTGGTAGCTGCCGCGGATCAGGGAGCTGAGCAGGATGGCGGCGATGGACGACATCCCCGTCCGCCCCAACCGGTCCAGCAGCCAGCCCACCATGACCACTTCCTCCAGCAGGCCGTTGTGGATGGCGGAGAGCACCAGCACCGGAATGGTCCACCAGTACTGGTGCAGGGCGCTCGGGATGATTTCCGTGGTGATGCCCAGCGCCCGCCCGGCCGCGTACAGGCCCAGCGACGGCACGCCAATGACAACCAGGAGCCCGAGCGCCCCGAGCCCGTCGCGGACGGGGCGCCGGAAATCCAGGCCGATCCGGCGGAACACGGACTTTCCGGGTTCGGCCATCAGGTAAAGGACCAGGAAGACGGGCACCACGGCAAAGAAGATGTCCAGCAGCTGGTACGTCAGGTCGAAGAACTCCCGGTTGCTGCGTACCGCGTTCAGCGTGGACGTCCCCTGCGCAATGGGTGCCCGGGACATCTTGTCCAGCAACTGTACGACGGCGTACACGCCTGATTGCCCCAGCGAGAGCCCCAGCACCAGCAGGACCTCGAACACCAGCCGCCGCCGCGACCTGGTGCCCCAGTTCCACTGCACCGCCGTGGCCCCGCCGCCCAAGGCGGGCGGGCCGCCGTCGAACGGGCCATTGTTACGGGGAACCATGTCACTCATGTACTAAATCATGCCGGACATGCGTACTTTGCGGCGCAGGCTGGCCTAGGCTCTTTGACATGAGTGCCCCACGCCAGATCATCATGGTCCGCCACGGCCAGTCCGCGGCCAACCAGGACCAAAGCATTTACAACCGGATCCCGGACTATCGGATTCCGTTGACCGAGGTGGGCGTGGAGCAGGCACGGAAGGCCGGGGAGCGGATCCGCCGGCAATTGGACGGGCAGAAGGTCGCCGTCTACGTCTCGCCCTACCTCCGTGCCTACCAGACGCTGGAGGCGCTGGAACTGGGCGAGCTGGTGGACCGCACCATGGAGGAGCCGCGGCTGCGCGAACAGGACTGGGCCAACTTTCAAAATCCGGCCGAGATCGCCGACCAAAAGGAGCTCCGCAACGCCTACGGGCATTTCTTCTACCGCTTCCGGGAGGGCGAATCCGGCTCCGACGTCTATGACCGGGTGTCGTCGTTCCTGGAGACGCTGCACCGGCGCTGGTCGGAGCCGGACTTTGCGCCCAACACCCTGCTGGTGACCCACGGACTGACCATGCGCCTGTTTTGCATGCGCTGGTTCCACTGGTCCGTGGAGTATTTTGAGTCGCTGAACAACCCGGGCAACGCCGACGTGCGCACGCTGGTCGAAAGCAACGGCCGCTATAGTCTCGACGTGCCCTTTGACCAGTGGACGCCGGCGCACCCAGGCACCACGGTCATGGACGCTCCGCTGAGGTTTTAGCGGCCGGTTCCCGAGGCCGGTTCCCAAAGGCGGCGAATGTCGAGGGCGGGCGCGCTACGCTTCGGGGGCGACGATGACGTCCGTGCCGGCTTCCTTGAAGGCTGCCAGCTGCTCCGCGGTGATGCCGGAATCGGTGATGAGCTTGTGGAGGCGGTGGTCGTCCATGGTGGCGAAGGCGCGTTTGCCGATCTTGGAGGAGTCGGCCAGCATGTACGCCTCCGAGGCCCGGCGGGCCATGCGCGAGTTCACGGACGCCTCGCCCTCGTCATTGATGGTGGGGCCCGTGACGGGGTCAATGCCGTTGACGCCGATGAAGGCCAGGTCCAGGGCCACCTTTTGGAGGATGGAATCGGCATACGGGCCCACCAGCTCGTAGGAGCGGGCGTTGACGATGCCGCCGGTGACCATGATTTTCAGGTTGGGCCGGATGGCCAGCTGGGCCGCGATGTTGATGGCGTTGGTGACAATTGTCAGGGAGGGCCGGTTCGAGGGCTCCATGAGGTCTTCGCGCGTGGACAGGACCTGCGCCAGCGCGGTGCTGGTGGTCCCCCCGCACAGGCCAATGACGGCACCCTTGGGGATCAGCGCACTGGCGGCCAGGGCAATCTGGTGCTTTTGCGCCGCGTGGTCGTCGCGGTTGTACCGGCCGGGCAGGTCGTAGGAGACGGAGCCGGAGGTGGCCCCGCCGCGCGTGCGGGTCAGCAGGCGCTCGTTGGCCAGGGAGTCCAGGTCGCGCCGGGCCGTGGCCGGGGAGACGCCGAGCTTCTCCACAATCCCCTCAACCTCCACCTGCCCGTCGGCCGCCAGGATGTCGAGAATGGCTGCCAGCCGTTCGGTCCGGTTCATGGAAACTCCCCCTCGGATGCAAGGTGCACTTAAAGGGCACGTCCCAGTTTGGGCGCGGTCCCTGCCCCCGCGAACAACGCTAGCAGCCGGGCGACCTCAGGAACGAGTGCGGCGCGCCCCGCGCCGAGGTACTTGCGTGAATCCACGACGTCGGGGTTGGCATCCAGGTAGCCGCGCACGGCCCGGGTGAAGAAGCCGTTGAGGTGCGTGGAGACGTTGATCTTGGTCATGCCGGCGGCGATGGCGGACACAATGTTCCCATCCGAAACGCCGGAGGAGCCGTGCAGCACCAGCGGCACGTCCAGGGCGGCCTTGAGGGCGGTGATCCGGTCCAGGTTCAAGGCGGCCGAGCGCTCGGTCATCGCATGGGAGGAGCCCACGGCGACGGCCAGGGCGTCGACGCCGGTGGCGGCCACAAACGCGGCGGCCTCGGCGGGGTCGGTCAGCACGCCCGGCGCGTGCGCGCCGTCCTTGCCGCCCACCTTGCCAAGTTCCGCCTCCACATAGACGCCCCGCGCGTGGGCGTAAGCCGCCACGCGGGCGGTCACTTCGACATTCTTCGCGTACTCGAGGTGCGCGCCGTCGTACATGATGGAGCCGAAGCCCAGGTCGACGGCCTCGCATGCGAGGGCCTCGTCCTCGGCGTGGTCAAGGTGGACGGCCACAGGCACGGACGCCTTGCGGGCCGCGGCCAGGGAGGCGGCCGCCACGGGATCCAGCCCGCCATGGAACTTCGCGCAGTTCTCGGAAATCTGCAGGATGAGGGGGCGCCGGGCCGCCTCGGCGCCTGCGATGAGGCCTTCGAGCGTCTCCAGGTGGATGACGTTGAAGGCGCCCTGGCCGGTGCCGGCCGTTGCTGCCTGCTCCATGATGCTGCGTGTGGTGGCCAATGTCATGGGTGAATCCTTATTTAGTGGTCGGTGATGATGAGTTGTGCGGCGAGCTCGGCGTGGCGCGGGGAAATTTCCCCTGCCCCCGGCATGAGCACCGCGGCTGCGCCCCAGGACGCGGCAAGGCGCAGGATCTCCCGCAGGTCCGTGGTCCCGCTGGCAATTGCGACGGCCGTCGCGGCCACCGCTGCGTCCCCGGCGCCCGTCGGGTTGCCGGCCAGCGGTGCGGGCAGCTTCGCCTGGAGGTGGCCGGGGCGCCCGGTCTCGAAGGCGAGCATGCCCTCCTCCCCCACGCTGACCAGGACGCGCCGCGCGCCCAGGCCCATGAGCTTGCCGGCCGCGGCAACAAGGTCCGTCTCGCCCATGGCGTCCATGAGCTCGTGATGGTTGGGCTTGAGCAGGTCCGCCCCGGCCTTGGCCGCGGACAGGATCCCGGCGCCGGAGGTGTCGATGATCGCCGGGACGCCGGCGTTGTGGGCCAGTGCCACCAGCCCGGGGTAGAAGTCGGCCGGGGCGTTCTCCGGCAGCGAGCCGGAGCCCACCAGCACGCCGGGGCGCGGCGCATCGTCGGCCCAGCCACCGTCTGTCTGGCCGCCGTGCACTTGGCCGCCGTCCAACCCGTCGACGACGGCGGCAGTCAGAGCCTGCCATTCGGCACGGCTGAGCGCGGGGCCGGCTTCGTTGAAGATGCTGGTCAGCCCGGACACCGTGTCCACGAGCGCAATGGTGCGCCGGGTCGCGGAGGCCACGGGCACCAGTCGGTACGGTATGCCCGATCCCGCGAGGTCGTCGGCGAGCTGCGCGCCGGACGCCCCGCCCGCCGTCGTGACCGCCAGGGTGGGAAAGCCCTGCTGGAGGGCCACGCGGGAGACGTTCAGGCCCTTGCCGCCGGCCCGGTACAGCGGCGTGGGGACGCGGTGGGAAGAGCCCGGATCCACGCCGTCGACCATGTAGGTGACGTCCACCGCGGGGTTGGGCGTGACAGTCAGGACCAGCTTGCCCGCGCTCACCGGGACACCCCGGCGGCCAGGCTCCGGGCCTTGAGGGCGGAACCGATGAGTCCGGCGTTTTCGCCCAGGACTGCGTGGACAAGGCGGGGGCGGCGGTGGAAGGAAAGCAGCGCGTCGATGCGGGCCCCCAGCGGTTCGAACAGGGCCGGGCCGGCCATGGACAGCCCGCCCCCCAGCACCACCGTTTCAGTGCCCAGGATGGACACGCACTGGGCCACGCTGAACGCCAGAGCGTTGACGGCGTCGTCCCACACCTGCCGGGCGGTGGCGTCGCCGGCCCCGGCACGGGCCAGGACGTCGCGCGCGCCGTCCACGGGGCGGCCGCCGGACTGGGCGTAGCGCCGGGCAATGGCCCCGGCGGAGCCAAGCGACTCCAGGATGGCGAGGCCGCCGTCGGGCGACGGGACCATGGCATGGCCGATTTCGCCGGCATAGCCGCCACCCGCCACGCGGCGCCCGTCGCACAGCACAGCGCCGGCAATTCCGGTGCCGATCACCAGCACCAGCACGTCGGACTCGCCAACGGCCGCGCCGATCCTGAATTCGGCCTCCCCGGCCATGGAGACGTCGTGGCCGAATGCCACCGGCAGGCCCAGCGCCCCGGTGAGGGTCCGGGTGAAGGGGAAACCGCGCCAGCCCAGGTTGGCCGAATAGATGCCGATCCCGTTGACCTCGTCCACAATGCCCGGCACCGTCACGCCCACGGCCGCGATCACCGTGTCCCGGTGCCGCGTCTGGTAGTCGTGCGCAAGTTCCGCGATGCGGGCGCAGACCGTTTCCCCCGGGCGTTCGCCGTCCAGCGGCGTGGGGTGGCGCTGCAGGTCCGTCACGGCGTGGGAGGCGGCGGTCAGCTCGCCGCGCACCAGCCCCACTTTCATGTCCGTCCCGCCCACGTCAAAGGCCAGCACGGCCTGGCCCGCCGCGGGGCTGGCCCCGGCCGGGACTGCGGTGAGGCGGGCCGCTGCCGGGCCTGCGGAGGGGATGCTCATCACGTTGCTTGCTTTCGTGGCGGCCGGACGGCCCTAGGCGGTCTCGTCCAGAATGACGGAGCGGGTCAGGTTGCGCGGCAGGTCCGGGTTCATGCCGCGCGCCCGGGCGCGCTCCAGGGTGACACGGTGGACGCGGGCCAGTTCGGCGAGCGGGTGCACGTCATTGTTGATGTAGCGTGCGCCGGTCTTGTCCATGTCCGCATCCAGGCCCTCGGGCTGCCGGCCAAACATCCACGTCACGCGGTTGGGCGCGGCGATGGAGATGGGGCCGTGGCGGTATTCCTTGGCGGGGTACGACTCGGTCCAGCCCTGGACGGCCTCGCGCATTTTCAGGCCGGCCTCGTGCGCCAGGCCCACGGTCCAGCCGGTGCCCAGGAAGGTGAACTGTTCGGCGTCAACCAGTTCCTGCTCCACGGGCGCCGTGACTGCCGCCTTGGCGTCCTCGACGGCGGCCGACAGGTCCACGCCCACGCTGGTGAGCAGGTAGGCCAGGGCCGTCGTGGCGAAGCGGGTCTGCACCACGGACTTCTCGTCCGCGTAGGGAAGTTCGACGACGGCATCCGCCAGCCCCATGATCGGCGAGGAGGTGTCCCCCACCAGGGCAACGGTGCGCACGGTGCCCTTAAGTTCAGCCAGGACCTCCAACACCTCGGTGGTGGTGCCCGAGCGGGTGATGGCGATGACGGCGTCGTAGCCGCGGTCGCTACCCAGGAAAGCCTCGGAGGCGGCGAAGGCATCGGTGACCCCCTTGCCGGCGGATTCCCGGGCGGCGGCATAGCTCTGGGCCATGAACCAGGAGGTGCCGCAGCCAATCACGGCCACCCGCCGGCCATCGGCCGGCAGCAGGCTTTCCTCCCGAGCCTGGGCGATGGCCCGGGCCCACACCTCAGGCTGGCTGGTCAGCTCTGCTTCCATGAAGGGGCCCAGGTCCGTAACGGCGGTCTCGCTCATTGTGTGCATACTCCTTGAGGTGGGGGTCCGGCAGCAGCGGGGCCGCGCCGGCGGTTTCATTCTATAGACCAAGCCTAGCACGCAATGATTGTTAATGATTTAAAGCAGGTGAAAATAATCAACTTAAAGCCAATCAATCATGCCGACCCTTCGCAGGGGACCCGACCGATCCCTGGGGGCCACCCGGCGGACCTCGTGAAACCGGCCCTTGTAATCCAGGTCACTCGCGTGGAATACTCCTCTTGTTATCCATAACAACCGTTCGGGGGCCGGCGATCCCGCCACACCTGGTCCCGCCAGTCGCCGGCCGTACGCCGGGCATTCCCCGGCACACTGGACGCATTTCCCTTCCCGCAAAGGACTTGAATTCGTGAAATCCCCCCAACCCTGCACCCTTGCGGCACCTGCGCCGCGGGTGCGCCCGAGATTGCCCCGCGCCACGGCCGCTGCTGCCGCGCTGGCGCTTGTGGCCACCCTGAGCGTCGGCATGGGGTCCGCCGCCCAGGCCACCCCCGACGCCACCGGCACGCCCATCGCGCCGTCGCAGTACACGCTCATCGGAGCCGACTCCCAGTCGCCCGCCTACCCGGCCCCGCCCGCCCTGGACGGCACGGCGGCCGGCGCCTTCGACAACGATTACGCCTCGCAGTGGACTGTCGCCTACAAGGTGGTCGACGGCGTCGGCGTGGCCGACCCCCTCCCCCACTGGATCTCCTGGGACGTGGGCGGATCCTTCACCCTGACCGGGCTGGACTACTCCGTCAAGAACCAGGCCAACGGCCCCGTGAAGGACTACAAGGTCTTCGCCACCGACAACCGCTCCGTGGCCACGGATCCGGCCGGCGACTGGGGCGCACCCGTGGCATCGGGCAGCCTGGCCCAGCCGACGTCGAACACCCAGGTGCAGACCATCCTCTTCGACAGCCCGGTCAAGGCCCGCTACGTGAAGTTTGAGGCCGACAGCACCATCAACGGCAGCAACAACGTCTCCGCCTCGGAACTGCGCGTGCGCGCCACCGGCGACACCACCCCGGTGCCCGTCCCGCCCGCGCCCCCGGCGGATCCGGCAACCCCGGTAACGATCAGCAACGGCGCCGGCCTGGAAGTAAAGGTAGGCAAGGAATTCCCGCAAGTCATCTCCTATTCGCTGGACGGCAAGTCGCTGGCCGGCCAGGCGGACAAACTCTCGGAATTCACGCTGAACGGCAAGAACCACGCGGCCACCACCACCATGTCGGCCAGTGGCGCAACAGCCACCTACTCGTCCACGTTCGCGGACTTCCCGAACCTCACCATCGAATCCTCGCTGACGGCCACCGCTAAAAACACGGTGGAGTTCGCCGTCACGAAGATTTCCGGCAGCGCCGCCGCAACCCTTGACCAGCTGGCCATCCCCAACCAGTCCCTGGTGTCCGTTGACTCCAGCGATCCGGCTGCCCAGCTGGCCCGGACCAAGATCTCCACCGATTCCACCACCACGGCGGACCAGTTCCTGTCCGTCACGGGCGGCAGCAAGGTGGACCCGGCCGACGTCGGAACCCCCTACGGCTTTGTCAGCAACTCCCAGCTCTCCGCCGGACTCATGACCAACGCCACGGACGACTCGGCCCAGGACAACAACAACAACTGGAACACCCGGCTGCAGTCGCGGATTGTCGACGCCGGCAACGGCGCCAAGCGCGCAGAACTGTCCGTGGGCAACTACACCTACGCAGCCGCCGGGGCCACTGATCCCCGCGTGCAGTTCTACACCCTGCCCAAAACCACCGTGGTCCTCTCCGCCGACGCCAATGGCGACGGCAAGGTCACCTGGGAAGACGGCGCCACGGCGTACCGGACCGCCATGACGGCGCCCCTGGGCGCCGACCGCGTGCCCGAGCGTGTGGTCCAGCACATCCCGTTCAACTTCGCCTCGCAAGCCACCAACCCGTTCCTGAAGACGCTCGACAACGTCAAGCGGATCTCCCAGTCCACGGACGACCTGGGCCAGTGGGTCCTGGAAAAGGGCTACGCCAATGAAGGCCACGACTCCGGCCATCCGGACTACGGCGGAGACTACAACACCCGGGCCGGCGGCCTGGCGGACCTGAATACCCTGGCATCGAAGGGAGCGGCGTTCAATGCCGACCTTGCCGTCCACGTCAACGTCACCGAGGCGTACCCGCAGGCCAAGAGCTTCAGCGACGGCATGATCTCCGGCCAGGTCAACGGCTGGGACTGGCTGAACCAGTCGTACCACATTGACCAGCGCAAGGACTTGGGCACCGGCGCCATCCTGGACCGATTCGCCGAACTCCGCAAGGAAGCCCCCGGCATCAAAACGATCTACATCGACGCCTACTACTCCAGTGGATGGCTGGCCGACCAGCTCGCCACCCAGCTGCACAAGATGGGCTTCGAGGTGGCCTCCGAGTGGGCGTACAAGTTCGAGGGCAACTCGATCTGGTCGCACTGGGCCAATGACAAGAACTATGGTGGCGCCACGAACAAGGGCATCAACTCCAACATTGTCCGCTTCATCTCCAACTCCCAGCGCGACGTCTGGAACACGGACCCGCTGCTGGGAGGCACCCAGCTGAAGGAGTTTGAGGGCTGGACTGGCCAGGACGACTTCAACGCGTTCTACAACAACATCTGGGTCAACAACCTGCCCACCAAGTTCCTCCAGCACTTTGACGTGACCAACTGGGACTTTGGCAAGTCGGCAACGCTGACGGGCGGGGTGGCCGTCCAGATGGTCAATGGCCAGCGCCGGATCACGATGGGCAACGCCGTGGTCCTGAACGGCGGCACGTACCTGCTGCCTTGGCAGGACGCGGCAAACAACTCCAAGACCACCTCCCCCACCGACGCCGACAAGATGTACTTCTACTCGGCAACCGGCGGCACCACCACGTTTACGCTGACCAGCCAGTTCGCCAACAAGCGCAACTTCACGCTGTACAAGCTCACGGACCAAGGGCGCACCAAGGTCTCCGACGTCATCAACAACAACGGCACCGTCACCCTGACCGGCGACAAGGCAGTGGCCTACGTGCTGGCACCCAATGGCGACCAGCCCGTAAACAAGAGCGCCAACTATGGCGACGGCTCCATGCTCGTGGACCCCGGCTTCAACGCCGGCAACCTCGACGCCTGGAACCCCACCGGCGGCGCCGCCGTCGCACGCACCTCCATCGGTGACAACGTAGCGGTCCTGGGGACCTCGGCGTCGTCCATCGGACAAAGCGTGAAGAAGCTGGAGAAGGGCAAGTCGTACACGCTCAGCGCCAATGTGGAGATTGCCGCGGGCAGCCGCCGGGCCGTCACCCTCGGCGTCACAGGCACGGGCCTCAACGCGGCCAACACCTTCGACATCACCCCGGACAAGAACCAGATGGCGTCCGACGCCAAGCAGGGCACCTACTCACAGCGGGCATCGGTGCAGTTCACCGCCCCCGTCAACCAAAAAGTGGATGTGTCCATCAGCGCAGTGGCCGGTGCCGCAGCGGTGACACTGGACGACGTGCGGATCATGGAGGACACCACGACGCCGGTGGCCGTGCCCGCGGGCAGCCCCGGAAAGCTCGTGGCCAGCGCCAACTTCGAAGGAAACCAGCCCGGCTGGGGTCCGTTCGTGAAGGGCGACGCCGGCGGATCCACCGATCCGCGCACCAGTATCAGCGACCTCCACGCCCCTTACTCGCAAAAGGCGTGGAAGAACACGGCCAGCCCGTACAACGCAGGCTCCCTCAACGGCCAGGCAGTGGACGACGTGCTGGACGGGAACCATTCGCTGAAGGCGCATGAGGAGAACACCGGCCTGGTGTACCGGACGGTGCCCGCCACGGTGCCGTTCACGGCCGGCCACTCCTACAAGGTGTCCTTCAAGTACCAGACGAACGTGGCCGGCCAATGGCAGTGGGTGACCGGTGCGGACACTCTTTCGGGAGGAACAGCCGGTGGCACCGTGACGTCGAAGGACCTCAAGGACGAGGCCATGGCCCCGGCCCTGGACACGGCAACATACTCACGGACCTTCACGGCCGGCTGCGGGGACGACTGGGTGGGCCTCCGGAAGACCGGGGCTGCCAAAGGTGCCGACTTTGTGCTCGATGACTTCACCGTCACTGACCTTGGCGCTGTCAGCGTCGGGGCGTCCTGCGCCGCCGTGGCCGGTCCGGCCAACGCGGACCTGAACCCGGGCACCACCAACAGTTACGTGACCACGTTCACCAACAACGAGGCCACGGACGCCACCAATGTGGCCATGTCGCTGGGCATCCTGCCCGCCGGCTGGACCGCACAGGTGGCAGTCAAGGACGGCAACCTGGCGGGCACCGTCAAGCCGGGCGCCACGGCCAAGACGACGTGGATCATCACGGCCCCGGCGGGCGCCGCCGGGACCAGCGCGGTGATCCACCCGGCCGCGACATATTTCAACGACTGCGCCACCAAGACGGTGGACTCTGATTCGAACCTCGCGGTCGGCAGCAAGGCCATGGTGCCGCCATCGTCCATGACGGCGAGCGCGGACTCCGAGAACACGACCACAGGGCCCGGCGCGGGACCCGTCGCCAACGTCCTGGACGGCGATGCCAGCACCATCTGGCACACGGAATGGGATCCGACCATCACGAACTACCCGCACTGGGTGCAGCTGGACCTCCACGGTGAATACACCGTCAGCGGCTTCGGCTACCAGGACCGCCAGTCCGGCGGCCAGAACGGCAAGGTGAAGGGCTACACCATCTTCACCTCGGAGGACGGCACCACCTGGACGCAGGTCGCCACCGGTGACCTGGTGGACGCGGCGGGCATGCAGAACATCACGTTCCCGGCCGTCAAGGCCCGGTTCGTGAAGTTCCAGGCCAACAGCGCCCTCAACGGGCTGCAGTTCGCGTCGGCCGCCGAGATGCGGGTGTTTGGCACCGGCGGGACCGCGGCCGCGGGTTTCGACCCGGCCGCACGCCCGGCTGATACGGCCTGCACGCCGTAGCCCGGCTACACAACTTACCCGCAGTAGATGTCGGAAATCCCACGGATTCGTGGGATTTTCGACATCTACTGCGGGCCACTTTTTGATGCGGCCGGGGCTTTCCGCGCTAGACTGCCCGGGCGCCGGCGCGCCACACCGCATGCGTCAGCGGTATGCCGGGGCGGTAGGCCAGGTGCGTGGCGGAGGGCGCCTTGAGCATGTGCAGGTCCGCCCGGTGCCCGACGGCGATGGACCCCACCGCGCGGCGGCCGTCCCCGTCGATGCCGGTTTCCCGGTGGAGTGCCAGGGCTCCGCCCCAGGTGGCGGCGCGCACGGCCTCGTGCACGGAAAGGCCCATCTGCAGCACGGCGGTGGTCACGCAAAACGCCACCGAGGACGTGTAGGACGTGCCGGGGTTGCAATTGGAGGCGATGGCCAGCTGCACGCCGGCATCCAGCAGCCGCCGGGCCGGGGCCAGTGGCTGCCGCGTGGACAGGTCGCACGCCGGCAGCACGGTGGCCACGGTGCCCCGCTCCCCCGCGCCACCCGCCCAGCCGGACCACGACTGCGAAAGGAGGTCGACGTCGTCGTCCGTCAGGAAGTTCACGTGGTCCACGCTGGCGGCGCCGAATTCCACGGCGAGCGCAGTGCCGGCGCCCGGGCCCAGCTGGTTGCCGTGCACGCGCAGCCCCAGCCCGGCGTCGCGGCAGGCCGCGAGCACCCGGCGCGACTGCTCCGGCGTGAACGCGCCCGTCTCGCAAAAGACATCGGCCCACGTCACGAACGGCCGCACGGCGCGCAGCATCTCCCCGCAGACCAGCTCCGTGTACTCGTCCGCGTCGGCGCCGGCCGGCACGAGGTGGGCACCGAGGTAGGTAGCCTCGTCGGCGATGCTGGCGGCGATCCGTGCGCTGCGGGCCTCGTGCTTCACGTCCAGCCCGTAGCCGGTCTTCGTCTCCAGATAGGTGGTGCCCTGCGAGACGGCCTCGGCCACCCGGCCCAGCGCCAGGCGGGTGAGGTCGTAGTCCCCCGTGGTGCGGGTGGCGTCCACGGAGACGGCAATGCCGCCGGCGCTGTAGCCCTCCCCGGCCATGCGCGCCTCAAACTCGGCCGTCCGGTCCCCCGCGAAGATCAGGTGCGAGTGCGAATCGACCCACCCCGGCAGCACGGCCCGGCCCTGCGCGTCGGTGACGGTGTCCGCGGCCGGAGCGTGGACGGCGTCGCCAATCCAGGCGATCCGCTCCCCGTCCAGCACCACCGCCGCATTGTGCCGCGTCCCCTGTTCGTGGTCCTGCGTCATCAATTCGCCGATGTTGGTGATCAGTTCGCTCATGCCCCCAGCGTACGACGCCGTCCTGCCGCCTTTCGCGGACCGGCTGCGGTTGCGTCTGGGATGCCAGACGGCAAGTGCCTGCTGCCGGGGCCGGCGCGCAAGTTCGGCAGCCGGCATGCCGGACAATTGAGGCATGACAGTGATTTCCCTCCTCGGCTTTGCCGGGCTGTGCCTCATGCTTGCCCTCATCCCGGGCCCGGATACTTTCCTGGTGCTGCGGATCGCCATGTCCCGCGCCCGGGCCGGCATCGCCGCGGCGGCAGGTTCCGCCACCGGCGCGCTGCTCTGGGCCGCGCTGGTCGGTTTGGGCCTGGCGGCCATTGTGGAGCAGTCGGCCGAGGTGTTCCGGTGGCTCAAGATCGCCGGCGGGCTGTACCTGCTGTATTTGGGCGTCTCCTCGTTCCTGAAGGCGCGCAGGGCTGCCCGGGAAGGCGTGGCCGATGAGGGCCGGCCGCCGCTGCGCTACAGCTGCCGTGCAGCCTACGGATCGGGGCTGCTCTCAACACTGCTCAACCCCAAGGTGGGCCTGTTCTACCTGGCAGTGGTGCCCCAGTTCATCCCCCACGGCGGCAACACGCTGGGCATGGCCATGGTCCTGGGCCTGACACTGGCCGCCATCGGCTTCCTCTACCTGGCCGCGATTGCCGTCGTTGCCTTCAAGGTGGTGCAGTGGCTGCGCAGGCCCAAGGTCAACACCGTTATTGAGCGCACCAGCAGCGGCATCCTGGCGGTGCTGGGCGTGGGCGTCATGGCCTCCGGCGCCTCCAGCTGACTGCTGATTTCGCGTTGCCCAAGTTCCGGGCACCCGTTCCACCATGCGCCGGACCCGGGCCGGGTTTGGCGCAGCTTGTCCACTGGCGCCAAACCCACGCCCGGTCCGGCGCATAAAGGACGGCAACTTCCGGCTCGCGCCAAACCCACGCCCGGTCCGGCGCATAAAGGACGGCACGCCGGACGTCCGTTGCCCGCAGCCCTCCCTGTGCCGGACAATTGACTCCATGACCCTGCTTTCCCTGCTGGCGTTCGCCGGCCTGTGCCTCCTGCTGTCGCTGACCCCGGGTCCGGACACCTTTCTGGTGCTGCGCATCGCCTTGAACCGCGCAAGCGCCGGAGTGGCCGCAGCAGCCGGTTCGGCGTCGGCCGCCATCGTGTGGGCGGGCCTGGTGGGCGTGGGCCTGGCGGCCGTCCTCGAGCAGTCCGCCGAAGTGTTCCGGTGGGTCAAGATCGCCGGCGGCATCTACCTTGTCTACCTCGGGGTGTCGTCGTTCCTGAAAGCCCGCAGGGCCGCCCGTGCCGGAATAAAGGAAGGCGCGCAGGCGCCGCTGCCGTACAGCCGCCTGGCCGGTTTTGGCGCCGGCGCACTGTCCACCCTGCTCAACCCCAAGGTGGGCCTGTTCTACTTGGCCGTGGTGCCGCAGTTCATCCCGCGCGGTGGCAACACCCTGGCCACTGCCATGGTCCTGGGTGCCGTGGAGGCGGTCATCGCCTTTGCGTACCTGGCCGTGGTGGCGGTACTTGCCTACAAGGCCATGAAGTGGCTGCGCCGGCCCAAGGTCAACAGCACCCTGGAACGTGCCAGCAGCGGGATCATCGCTGCCCTCGGCGTCGGCGTGCTGGCCTCCGGCGCCGCCAGCTAGCCAGCCGCGCCAAGCCAGCAAGCCAGCAAGCCACCCAGCCAATATCAGCCCGGCCAAGCCAGCCGGGCAAAGCCCGACGCCCGAGTCCGCGCAAAGCCAACCGCGACCGGCGGATCGGGCGTCAGGTGTCAGGGGTGGTCGTCAGTTACCGCTGCTTCCGCAACCTGTTGACCCGCGCCTTGGCTTCCTTGCGCGATTCCTTCAGGTGCTCCTTGCCTACCTTGTGCGCTTCCTTGGCCTCGAGGTGCGCGTTGTCGTGTTCGGCTTCCTTTTGCGCGTTTTCAATCTTGTACGGCTCCTTGCCCTTGTCCTTGAGGTGCTCCACGTGGCGTGCACGGCCGGCCTCCTTGTGCTCGACGTGGTGCTGCGCGCGCTCGGCGGTGCGTTCGTCGCGGTACTCGTCGCGGGCGATCTTCTCGCCGTACTTCCGGTCCACGCGTTCGTTGTGGTGGGCGTCGTGGTGGGCAAGGGTCTCTTCGGTTTCGAAGGCGCGCCCTACGTTTTCCACGGCGTGGCCCGCATCGCTGAGGCTGCCGGTGACGCCGTGGGCGACAGCCAGGCCGATGTCGGCGCCGGCGTGGCCCAGGTCCTTCAATATGGAGGTGACACCGTGTGCGACTTCAACACCGCCGTCGCCGAATTCGCGCCCGACGCCGCGTTCGCCGCCTATATCGTGCTTGTGTCCGGTGGGGGCATCATTGCGATGGCGTTCCGAGACGGGATCCTGATGATACCGGTCCTTTTGGCCGGGTCCTTCAACCATTGCCGACTCCTTTCGAGTGAGCATCGTCCCCAAAAGGGACCGCATCGACAAGTCCGAAGGGAACACGGCCATTATCCCACCCAGCCGCACGCACGTAAATTGTCCGGACGGCGCCCGGCTACCCGAGACCGGCGCGCTGGGGGCTGAGTGCCCCGGCCAGGCAGCCGTCGTCGTCCGGCAAGGTGCCCGTGACCAGCGCGGCCGCCAGCGTGGCAAGTGCCGCCGAGGTCTGGATGCCGTAACCGCCCTGCCCGGCCAGCCAGAAGAAGTTGGGCACGACGGCGTCGAACCCAACCACGGGCAGGCCGTCTGCCGGCTGGGTGCGCAGGCCCGTCCAGGCCTGTACGACGCCGGTGATCCCCGCCGTGGTGACCCCGCCAATGCGCCCGATGAGTTCGGTGATGTCGTGCTCCGCCACCTGCGCGTCGCCGGGCTCTGCCGGCACCGATTCGCACGGCGAAATGAGGAGGTTGCCGCCGTCGGGCCGGTAGTAATACGAGCCGTCGGCCGGCTGCACCATGGGTCCGAGGGGGTCCACCGGGTGTTCCGTCGAGACGATGGCCACGCTGCGCCGGTGCGGTTGCAGTCCCCGGGGTCGGGCACCAAACCGGGCGGCCACGGCATCCGCCCAGGCGCCGGCCGCGTCCACCGCAATGGTGGCGGTGATGGTGTGCGCGCCGGCGGACACCTGGAAGCGCCCGCCGGATGATTCGACGCCGGAGACACCGGAACCCGTCAGCAGGATGGCTCCGGCACCCATCGCCTGGCTGCGGTAAAACTCCAGCAGCGCCGGCACGTCTACCTCCATCGCGGTGCCGTCCACGGTGGCGGCCTCGAAGGTTTCGGGGCGCAGGTCCGGGCTGCGGTCCATGGTCTCGGCATGGGTCAGCGCCGCCAGCGCCGGGTCCTGCGCCACGAGTTGCGCCACCTGCTCCGCCGTGCCGAGCGTGAGCAGCGGCCTCGGCATGAGGATCGGCGCCGGCAGCCGCTCCGAGATGCGCCCCACCATGGCAATGCTGCGCCGCGTCAATTCCTGGATGGGTGCCGGCCCGTAGCTGGGCTGCATCTGCCGGGCCGAACGGGACGAGCTGTGGTACCCGAGCGACTCCTCCGCTTCCACCAGCACCACGGCCCGGGAAGGGGCCAGCCGCCAGGCCAGGGACAGCCCGGCGATTCCGCCGCCAACAATGAGTACGTCACAGTCCATGCCGCAATCGTGGCACAGTACGCCCCCGGCGTAAAAATCCGGGCGGGGGCGGGGTCAGGCTGCGGCCCGGGCCGCGACGAACGCCGCAACGCAGGCCTCGACGTCTTCCGCGCTGTGGGCCGCGGAGAGCTGTACGCGGATTCGGGCGGCGCCGCGGGGCACCACGGGGAAGCTGAAGGCCGTGACGTAGACGCCGTGTTGCAGCATGGAGTCGGCCGTGCGGGCGGCCGCCACGGCGTCGCCGAACATGACCGGGACAATGGCGTGCTCGCCGGGGAGCAGCTCAAAGCCCTCCTCGGCCATGCGGCGGCGGAACAGGGCGGCGTTGTCAAACAGGCGGCTGCGCAGCGCGGCGGAGCCGGCCACGAGCTCCAGCGCCTTGAGCGTCGCGGCCACGATGGCCGGGGCCAGCGAGTTGGAGAACAGGTACGGCCGGGCCTTTTGGCGCAGCATGGCCACGATCTCACCGCGGCCGGAGACGTAGCCGCCGGATGCGCCGCCCAGCGCCTTGCCGAAGGTGCCGGTGTAGATGTCCACCCGGTCCGAGACACCGGCGTGCTCCGGCGTGCCGGCACCCGTGGGGCCCATGAAGCCCACCGCGTGGGAGTCGTCCACCATGACCAGGGCGCCGTACTTGTCTGCGAGGTCGCAGATGGCGCGCAGCGGGGCCAGGAAGCCGTCCATGGAAAACACGCCGTCGGTGACCACGATGGTGCGCCGGGCCCCGCCGCCGTCGTTCAGCTGCGCGGCGGCCTGCAGCTGGGCCTCGAGGTCGGCCATGTCCTGGTTGGCGTAGCGGAAGCGGGCGGCCTTGGACAGGCGGATGCCGTCAATGATGGAGGCGTGGTTCAGGGCGTCGGAGATGATGGCGTCCCCCGCCCCGAACAGCGATTCAAAGACGCCGCCGTTCGCGTCGAAGCAGGAGGAGAACAGGATGGTGTCCTCCGTGCCGAGGAACCTGGAGACGGCAGCCTCGAGCTCCAGGTGCAGGTCCTGGGTGCCGCAGATGAAGCGGACGCTGGCCATGCCGAAGCCGTGGCTGTCCATGGCGGACTTGGCCGCGGCGATGACTTCGGGGTGGTCGGCCAGGCCCAGGTAGTTGTTGGCGCAAAAGTTCAGCACGGGGGCGGTGGCGCCGTCGAGCGGACCGGCCTGGACGTGGCTGGACTGGGGCGAGGTGATCCGGCGTTCGGTCTTGAACGTTCCGGCGGAACGGATTTCATCCAGCTCGGCGGCGAGCTGGGCCTTCATGGAGGTGTACATCGGCTTCTCCTTGGGGTGGCGCGGTGGGGAGGACGACGGCGGAACCCGGGGTCCGGCGTCGTACGTACCTGGGCGGTACGTGGCTTAGGAAAAAACGGACCAGTCAAGGACCACTTTGCCACCCCGGCCGGACTTTGCGATCGCAAATGCCTGTTCCCATTCGGTGGCGGGCAGGCGGTCGGTCACCACGGAGGCGACGGCGGCGCGCAGCACGGGGTTGGAGGAGAGCATGGCACTCATGGCGTACCAGGTCTCGAACATTTCGCGGCCGTAGATGCCCTTGAGCGTGAGCATGTGCGTGACCACCTTGCCCCAGTTGATGTCGATGGGTTCGCTGGCCAGCCCGAGCATGGCGATGCGGCCGCCGTGGTTCATGTTGTCAATCATTTCCGGCAGGGCCGTGCGGTGGCCGGACATTTCCAGGCCGACGTCGAAACCCTCGCGCAGGCCGAGCTCGCGCTGGGCGTCGCGCAGGCGGGTGGTGGCGACGTTGACGGCGAGGTCGGCGCCCATGCCGGCGGCCATGGCCAGGCGCGCTTCGGAGATGTCGGTGATGGCGATCTTGCGGGCGCCGGCGTGGCGGGCCACGGCCACGGCCATCAGGCCGATGGGCCCGGCGCCGGTGATGAGCACGTCCTCCCCGACCAGCCCGTAGCTGAGCGCGGTGTGGACGGCGTTGCCGAGGGGGTCGAAAATGGCGCCAAGTTCCGGGGTGATGGAGGGATCGTGGTGCACCCAGACGTTGGATTCGGGGATCACCACGTACTCGGCAAAGGCGCCGTCGCGCTGAACGCCCACGGAGACGGTGTTGATGCACAGGTGCCGGCGGCCGGCGCGGCAGTTGCGGCACATGCCGCAGACCACGTGGCCTTCGCCGGAGACCTTGTCCCCGACCTTCACGGTTTCCACTTCGTCGCCGATGTCCACCACCTCGCCGTAAAACTCGTGGCCGGGGATGAGCGGGGCGTTGATGGTTTCCGCCGCCCAGGCGTCCCAGGCCTGGATGTGCAGGTCGGTGCCGCACAGGCCCGTGGCTGCCACCTTGACCTTCACGTCCCGGGCGCCGGTTTCCGGTTCCGGGCGCTCGACGAGTTCAAACCCGGGGTGCGCGCCGGACTTGTAGAGTGCTTTCATCGGACCGCTTTCTGCTGGCGTGTTCAGGGGTTTCCCTGGCTCCATTACAACCCGCCAGACCATTTAGCACAATCGAATTTTGCTCCATCATCGATTTAGAAATTGCTAAATGATAATGTGGCGGCGTGGAACTACACCAACTGCAGATGTTGCGCGAACTTGGCGAGCTCGGAAGCGTCAAGGCGGTCGCGGAGACCATGTCCGTCACGCCGTCGGCGGTCAGCCAGCAAATTTCCCTGCTCCAGCGCCAGGTGGACACGCCGCTCACGCGCAAGGAGGGCCGGAACCTGGTCCTGACGGACGCCGGGCAGGTCCTCGCCGACGCCGGCGCCGAGGTCATCAACGCCATGGCCACGGCACGGGCGGCCATCGGCGAGTACCAGCACGATGCCAGCGGGACCGTCTCCATCAGCGGCTTCCACAGCGCCGGGCAGGCCCTTTTTGCGCCGCTGGTGCGCCGGCTCGCGGGGATGAGGGCCGGGGTGCCGGCCTCCCCGGCCCGGGCCGGGGTGCCGCGGGTCAAGCTGAGCGACGAAGACGTGGCCCAGCACGACTTCCCGGCGCTGACGGCCAGGTACGACCTCGTGCTGGCCCACCGGATGGACCACAGCCCGGCTTGGCCGGAGTCCCGGGTGCGTGTCATCCCGCTGGCGCACGAGCCCCTCGACATCGCCCTGGCCGTGGACCATCCCCTGGCCGCCAAGGCGGAACTGTCACCGGAGGACGTGGTGGACTGTGCGTGGGTGGCCAGCCGCAGCGGCTACTCCCCCGCGGACGTGCTCACGGCCATCGGTGCCGTGGCCAGCCGGCCTGTGAACGTGGTGCACCGCATCAACGACTATTCGACCGCCGCCGCGCTCGTCTCCACGGGGGACGTGATCGGGCTGCTGCCGCGCTACACGGCCAGCCCGGCCCTGAACCCCGGCGTGACGCTGCGCCCGCTGACGGGGATCAGCACCCGGCGGCGGATCGACCTGCTGGTCCGGCCGGAAAACCTGAAGCGCAGCTCCGTGCAGGTGGTGGCGGAGGCACTGCAGGAGGTCATGGCCGGCATGGTCCGCTGAGCGTTCCCGGCCGTTCCGGTGCGCCGCGGACAAAAGTTTGCCGCTGTCCATGAATCGGGATAGAACGGAATACATGACCACCATCACAGACACAACCGCCGCGGCCCTGACCATGGGGCAGCTTGCGGAGCTGCATAAATCCTTTGCCGCCGATCCCGTCCTCAAGCGCACACAAAACGCCATCTCGCGGGTCAGCGTGGACGAAATTGCCGTTGACCACCAACTGGCCACGTCCCTGTCCACCACCGTCTCGAACCGCATCGACGACTGGAAGGCCACAAACCAGAAGAAGTCCGGCCGCTGCTGGCTGTTCGCGGCGCTGAACCTGCTGCGCGCCGGCGCCAAGCAGGTGCTGGACGTCAAGGAGTTCGAGTTCTCGCAGAACTACGCCATGTACTTCGACAAGCTGGAACGGGCCAACTACTTCCTGCAGTCCGTCCTGGAAACGGCCGAACGGCCCGGGGACGACCGACTGGTGGCCTACCTGCTGCAGACCGTGATGGGCGACGGCGGGCAGTGGGACATGGCCGTGAACATCTTCACGAAGTACGGGGCCGTGCCAAAGTCGGCCATGCCGGAGACCGAGTCGTCCTCGAACACCAGCCGGATGAATTCCGTGCTCCGCTCGCTGTTGCGCCGCGGTGCGCAGGAAATGCGCACGCTGCGCCACGCCGGCGACGCGGCCGGGGAGGAAGCGGCCCGCGAACGGATCATCACGGAGGTGCACCGGATCCTCACCCTGCACCTGGGCACGCCCCCGACGCAGTTCGAGTGGGAGTACACGGACGACAAGAAGGCCTTCCACCGCGAGGGCGTGCTGACCCCGCAGGAATTCCTGGCCAAGTACACCACCCTCGACCTCCATGACTACGTCTGCCTCGTGGACGACCCCCGCTCCGAGCACCCCAAGGGCAGCACCCTGACGGTCGAGCACCTGGGCAATGTGGTCGGTGCCGCGCCGGTGCTTTACCTCAACGTGGACATCGCCCTGGCCAAGCGGCTGGCCAAGGAGGCCATCCTGGACGGGCAGCCGGTCTGGTTTGGCTGCGACGTGGGACCGCAGATGGTCCGCAAGGACGGCATCTGGGACGCCCGCCTCTATGACTATGCAGGCCTCTACGGCGCCGAGCTGGACATGGACAAGGAGGCCCGGGTCCGCTTTGGCGAATCGGCCATGACGCACGCCATGCTCCTGACGGGCGTGGACGTGCTCGACGGCGTCACGCGGCGCTGGCGGGTGGAGAACAGCTGGGGCGAGGAAAACGGCGACCAGGGATTCTTCACCATGGCCGACAACTGGTTTGACGAGTACGTCTTCGAGGTCGTGGTCAACAAGAAGCGCCTCTCCCCCGAGCTGCGCCATGCCTTGGCAGCCGAGCCCATCGTGCTGCAGGCCTGGGACCCCATGGGCGCGCTGGCCTAGGCTCCCTGGCAACCCGTCGCGAACGGGCACTTGACTGTGCCGCAGAAACACCCCGGTCAGGTGCCCGTTAGCGCGTCAGTGTGGGGCAGGCGCTGCCGCAGCCAGGCGATGAGGGCTTCGGCCTGCTTCCGCTGAAAGGCACGCAGCGCTGGAATCCCCGGCGGCTCGGGACGGCGGGACATGTCCATGAAGTAGCCGGCATAGCCCGCCAGGACGCCGTCCACGTCCCCTGCCGGAACGCCGGCGAAGACGGGATGGTGCGCCAGCGGCAGCTCGGGGTTGGCCGCCGGGTCGAGGGACGTGACGTTGACCAGCACACCCAGCGCATCGACCCAGGGGGCACCGGTGCAGGCCCACGGCCAGTCGACCAGCACCGCGCCGTCCCCCGTCAACAGGATGTTGTCGGTGCGCAGGTCCCCGTGGACCAGGGACGTGCCGGCGACGGCGGCCAGTCCGCGCTGCGCCAACCCCGCCAATGTGTCGAGGCTGTCCGACGCCCACGGATCGAGCCCGTCCAGCGGGCGCTTCCGCAGTTTTTCCCACCCCTGGAAGGCGCCCCGGAGCGAATCCTCACAGCGCGGCAGGGCCGGGCTTCCCTGCAGGCTGACGCGTCCCATGCGGTCCAGCGTGTCCAGAACATGCTGCAGTTCGGCGTCCACCCACGGCTCCGCGGGGTGCCGGCCGTCCACGTCGGTGAAGGCCAGCGCCACCCAGGTGCCGTCGTCGTACGAGCCGAGGAACGCCGGCACGGGCAGGCCGTCCGGGAGTGCGGCGGCAATGCCCGCTTCGCGGCGGTGCAGGGCCGCCGAGGTGGTGTTGACGTCGGCGCTGACCGCCTTCACAAACGCCGTGCGCCCGGACGCGAGCCGCACCCGGTCCGCCGAGCCGGGCGAGAAGCCGCCGGGCTGCGATGCGGCCGCCACGACTGCGTCGCCCAGGATCCCCTCGATGCCGGCACGGACCTGTGCGGGCAGCCCGGCCCAGCCGATGCGCCCGGTCATGGGCAGGGGGCCAGTGCCAGGACGGTGGCGTCGTCGGCCACTTCCCCGATGTCGGCCTGCCGAGTGCGCAGTTCATGCATGAGGCCGAGGGCGCCGAGTGTCGTTTGGGTGCGTTCCAGGAACTCTTCCGGCCCGCTGACCAGGCCGAGATCAACGGCGCGCCAGGCCCCGTCGGTTGCCATCACCATGATCTCGGGCCGCTCCAGCTGGACCACGTGGGCATGGTCTGCCGCCTCGGGCTCGCGCCGGGCCACCCAGAGGCGGCCGGGCGTGTTGCGCAGTTCACGGTCGCGCTCCAGGAGCCTGCGGCGTTCCCCAGCGTCCACGGCGCGGCGGGATTCCTCGGGCCCAATGTGGGAATCGGCGGGTTCGGCGTGCACCTGGCGGGTTTCGCCGCCCGCCGTGCGCACGACGACCGTGCAGTCGGCCAGGCCGGCCACCTCCACGCCGTCGGCATTCAGCTGGGCCAGGGAGACGGCTGCGGACGGGAATCGGACGCGTTCGGCGCCGACCAGGGGCGTGGCGGCGGCATCGACGGCGGCCAGCGCGGAGGCGAGCCGGGCCCGGACTCCGGTGCGGCCCGGGTCCTGGCACGGCCCGGCGAGGTTCATGGACAACGTCTGCGCCAGCCATTGGGGATCCGACGCAGCGGGCAGGCCGAGCTGTTCGAGCAGCGGCGTGGCCCCGTCAATGACCCACGCGTTGGGTCCCTTGAAGCCGCAGGCGTCCTCCATGACGTGGGCGTCGCCCTCGAACTGCACGCGGGCACGGATTTCCCAGCCAAAGGTCATGCCCTCATCCTGCCACAACGAAAACCGCGCCCGTTCCCCATTTTTGCGCCCCGTGGACGGGGCGCAAAAATGGGGGGCGGGCGCGGCTGCGGCGTTCCGCGCAGGCTACCCTTCGACGCCGAGCGTCGCCAGGATCAGCTCGCGCACGCGGGCCGCGTCGGCCTGCCCGCGGGTGACCTTCATGACGCCGCCAACGATCGCACCGACTGCCTGGACCTTGCCGCCGCGGATCTTCTCCGCCACGTCGGGCTGTGCGGCGAGGGCCTCGTCGATCGCCTTCTGGAGGGCGCCGTCGTCGGACACCACGGCCAGGCCACGCTTGGCCACAACCTCGGCGGGCGTGCCTTCGCCTTCAAGGACGCCGTCGAGCACCTTGCGGGCCAGCTTGTCATTGATGGCGCCCGAGGCGATGAGCTTCTCGATCTCCACCACGACGGCGGGGCTGACGCCCAGCGCGGCGGGGTCGACGTCGGCCAGCTTGGCCCGGCGCGCGATCTCGCCCATCCACCACTTGCGGGCTGCGGCGGCGGTGGCACCGGCCGTGACGGTTTCCTCAATCTCGTCCATGAGTCCGGCGTTGACCACGTCGCGGAATTCCAGGTCCGTGTAGCCCCAGTCGGCCTGCAGGCGCTTGCGGCGCTCGGCCGGCGGCTCGGGCAGGCGGGAGCGCAGTTCCTCGACCCACTCGGCCGTGGTGACGATGGGCACCAGGTCCGGTTCCGGGAAGTACCGGTAGTCGTCGGCGTCGGACTTGGGGCGCCCCGAGGTTGTGGACTTGGTGTCCTCGTGCCAGTGGCGCGTTTCCTGCGTGATCGCCACGCCGGAATCGAGCACGGCGGCGTGGCGCTGGATCTCGAACTTCACGGCGTTTTCGACGGCGCGCAGCGAGTTCACGTTCTTCGTCTCGGTGCGCGTGCCGAACTTTTCCGCACCGTGCGGGCGCAGGGAGACGTTGGCGTCGCAGCGGACGTTGCCGCGTTCCATGCGCGCGTCGGATACGCCCAGGTTCTTCACGATTTCCCGGACGGCTGCAACATACGCCTTGGCCAGTTCGGGGGCGCGGGAGCCGGCCCCTTCGATGGGCTTGGTGACGATTTCCACCAGCGGCACGCCGGAGCGGTTGTAGTCGACCAGGGAGTAGTCGGCGCCCTGGATGCGGCCGGTGGCCCCGCCCATGTGGGTGAGCTTGCCGGCGTCCTCCTCCATGTGCGCGCGCTCGATCTCCACCCGGAACACGGTGCCGTCCTCCAGCTCAATGTCCAGCCAGCCGTCGTAGCAGATCGGGTCCTCGTACTGGGAGGTCTGGAAGTTCTTGGGGGTGTCCGGGTAGAAGTACTGCTTGCGGGCAAAGGTGCAGTGCTCGGCGATCTTGCAGTTCAGCGCCAGGCCGATCAGGATCGAGGACTCCACGGCCTTCCTGTTCACCACGGGCAGCACGCCGGGCAGGCCCAGGCACACCTCGTTGACGTTGGTGTTGGGCTCGTCGCCAAAGACGTTGGGTGCGGAGGAGAACATCTTGGTCTTCGTGTTCAGCTCAACGTGCACCTCGAAGCCCAGGACGGGGTCGTACTTTTCCATGGCTTCCTCGAAGCCCACCAGGGTCTCGGTGCTCATTAGTTGGCCTCCTTGGCTGCGGCGGTTGCGGCGGTCCCTTGGGTCTCGACAGGTTCGACCGCCGGGGTCTCGGCCAGCGAGGGGGCGCGGTCCAGGATCGGGCCGCCCCACTGTGCCTCGAGCAGGGATTCAAGCACGGCGCCCACGCGGTACAGGCGGGCGTCCTCGCGGGCCGGGGCCAGCAGCTGGATGCCCACGGGCAGGCCGTCCTCGTCCGCCAGGCCGCCGGGCAGGGTCAGCCCGGGCACGCCGGCCATGTTGGCCGGGATGGTGGCGACATCGTTGAGGTACATGGCCAGGGGGTCGTTGAGCTTCTCGCCCAGCTTGAACGCCGTGGTGGGCGCCGTCGGGGAAATCAGCACGTCGACCTGTTCAAACGCGGCGGCAAAGTCGCGCTGGATCAGGGTTCGGACCTTCTGGGCGGAGCCGTAGTAGGCGTCGTAGTAGCCGGCCGAAAGGGCGTAGGTGCCCAGGATGATGCGGCGCTTGACCTCGTCGCCGAAGCCGGCCGCACGGGTGGCGGCCATGACGCGTTCAATGGTGAGCGGGCCCTCGGCCGGCAGGGCGCGCATGCCGAAGCGCACGCCGTCGAACTTGGCCAGGTTGGAGGAGGCCTCACTCGGCATGATCAGGTAGTAGGCGCCCAGTGCGTAGCCAAAGTTGGGGCAGGAGACCTCAACGATTTCGGCGCCGGCGCCGCGCAGCAGCTCCAGCGACTCGTTGAAGCGGTTTTCGACGCCGGCCTGGTAGCCCTCGCCGTGCAGTTCCTTGATGATGCCGATCTTCATGCCCGCAACGTTGCCCAGGCGGGCGGCGTCGGCCAGGCCGGTGGAGGGATCGGTCAGCGAGGTGGAGTCCTGGGGGTCGTGCCCGCCGATGACCTCCTGCAGCAGGGCCGAGTCCAGGACGGTGCGGGAGACCGGGCCGATCTGGTCCAGCGAGGACGCCATGGCAATGGCGCCGTAGCGGGAGACCGCACCGTAGGTGGGCTTGACTCCCACGGTGCCGGTGACGGCGCCGGGCTGGCGGATGGACCCGCCGGTGTCGGTGCCCAGGGCCAGCGGGGCCTCAAAGGCAGCAACGGCAGCCGCGGACCCGCCGCCGGAACCGCCGGGGATCCGGTCCAGGTCCCACGGGTTGCGGGTGGGGCCGTAGGCGGAGTGCTCGGTGGAGGAGCCCATGGCGAATTCGTCAAGGTTCGTCTTGCCGAGGATGGGCATGCGGGCGGCGCGCAGCTTCTTCACGACGGTGGCGTCGTACGGGCTCATCCAGCCTTCGAGGATCTTCGAGCCGGCCGTGGTGGGCTGGCCCTTAGTGACGATCAGGTCCTTGACGGCGATCGGGACGCCGGCGAGCTCGTGGAGCTCCTCCCCGGCGGCGCGGCGGGCGTCGACGTCGGCCGCAACGGCGAGGGCCTCTTCGGCGTTGACGTGCAGGAACGCGTTGACGCCGCGCTCGCCGCCGTCCACGGCGGCAATGCGGTCCAGGTGTGCCTGGACCAGTTCGACGGAGGTGATGTCGCCGGCGGCCAGCTTGGCGGCCATGTCGGCGGCGCTGGAGCGGATCAGTTCATGGACAGTCATGGCTTAGCTCTCCTCCAAAATGGCGGGCACCTTGAAGCGGCCGTCCGCGGAATCCGGGGCACCGGACAGTGCCTCCTCGGCGGTGAGCACATGGCCCACCACGTCCTCGCGCATGACGTTGGTCAGCGGGATCGGGTGGGATGTGGCCGGGACGTCGGCCCCGGCAGCCTCGCTGACGCTTTTGACGGAATCCACAATCACGGCCAGTTCCTTGGCCATGCGGTCCAGTTCGTCGTCGCTCATCTCGATGTGGGCCAGTTGCGCCAGATGCGCCACCTGCCCACGGTTGATCGCAGCCATGGATCTCCCCTGCAAAAAAGAAAAAAGTTGTCCCCACCAGCTTAGTCTCCCGCGGCGGGGGATAATTCCGTGCCGTCTACACTTCCTGGCGGTAGACGCGCAGCATCTTGCCGTTCTCCGGGATGGGCCAGTCGCGCTCCGGCGCGCGGACGAACCCCAGCTTGCGGTAGAGGGCGTGGGCGCCGTGCCAGTCGTCGCCCGTGGTGAGGCTCACGGCCCGGATCCCGTCCGCGGCGCGGGCCCGGTCTAGGATGTACCGCACCATGGCGGCCCCGGCCCCGCTGCGCTGGACCTTCGGGTCCACCACGAGCAGCCGGAATTCGAGCTCGTCGGGCCGCGCAATGTCCGCCCATTCGTCCCCGTGCACGGCCAGCGTCGCGGAGCCCACCACCACCCCGTCGCGTTCTGCCACGATCACCGGGGCCACGGCCGCCCGCTCCGCCACCCGCATGATCTTTTGCATGTACGGGTACTCGGCGCTGTCAAAGTAGCCGGCCCCCAGGTAGGCATCGGCCGTGATCCGGGCGACGGCGCCAAAGTCATCGGATGTTGCGGGGCGGACGGTGAGGTTCATGCGTGGGGTTCTCCTGGTGGGGTACGACGGCGGTGCCCGCCTTCCCCAGTTTCCCCTATGCGGGTGCCGCGCGGGAAATGCGGCGGGCCGGGCTCAGCCGCCGGCGGGCCAGGCAGCCCTGGCGGACCCGTAGCCGCGGGGTTCCACGGCGGTCCAGGCCGGGACGCCGTCCACCTCCACGGCCGGCGCCAGCCGCCGTCCGGGACCCCAGGCCGTCACCTCCGGCCCGGCCACGAGCGTTTCCGGCGCCGGCAGTTCGCCGGACACCCGGCTTGGTCCGGTGCGCATCAGTTCCACGGCGGTCCGGGCCAGCGACAGCCGTGCAGTGCGCACCGTGCCGTCCAGCCGCTGGCGCCACGCGTCGATGGCCGCGGCGGCCGTGAGGTAGCCGGTGGCGTGGTCGAGCGCCTGGACGGGCAGCGGGAACGGTCCTCCGCGGCCAAAGTGTTCCATGCCGGCGTGCGTGATCCCGCAGCTCATCTGCACCAGGGAGTCAAAGCCGCGCCGCTGCGCCCACGGGCCGGACCAGCCGTAGGCGTCGAGGGCCACGTTGACCAGTGCCGGGTGGCGTTCGGCCAGTGTGGCGTCGGAGAGGCCCAGCCGGTCCAGGGCGTCGGGCCGGTAGCCGTGGATGAAGATGTCGGCGCCGGCAAGCAGTTCCTCCAGGCGCGCCAGCCCGTCCGGCGTCTTGATGTCGAGCCGGGCACAGTGCTTGCCCAGCGTCATCTCCGGTTCCAGGCCGGGTTCATTCCAGTCCGGCGGGTCGATCCGCAGCACCTCGGCTCCGTACAGCGCCAGGAACCGGGTGGCAACCGGGCCGGCGATGACCCGGGTCAGGTCCAGGACACGCACCCCGGCGAGCGGGCGGGCGGCGGTGGGCTCCATGGTGCGCGGCGCAGTGGTGGGAGCAGTGGTGGCGGGACCGCGGCGGCGGGTGCCGGCGTCGTGCCTGCCAAAGGGCGGGACTCGGCGCTCCTGGCCCCAGTGCACCAGCGGCTCGGCGGCGACGGCGGCGCCTTGGGGGTGGGCGAGCCACCCGTCGCGGGTGCGCATGACGGCGGCGCATCCGTCCGCGGCAACGATGGCCGCTTCCAGCTCGTCCCCGGTCAGGGGCGCCACGGCCAGCGCCACGGTTTCGCGTGTTGCACCGGCGGACAGGCCCAGGACGGCGAGCGCGGCGGCACGGTGGTGCGGGGCGTTGGTGTGGAGGCGGATCCAGCCGTCGGCGCAGGGGTAGATGCCGGCGATCGCGTCCCACACGGGCGGCAGTTCCCATCCCGTGGGCGTGAAGGACAGCCCGAACCAGGCCGATGCCAGGGCCCGGTCGACGGACACCTGCGGGGCGGCACGGCCGAGCCGGCCCGACAGCGCCGCCACGGCCGTTCCGGCGGCCGCCATGGCGGCCACCGCCAGCCCGGTGACATCGAACGCGGACGGCAACGCCCCGGCCCCCGTCAGCCCCACCTGGTCCGGGGCGGCGAAGTTCGCACCGTCGACCCTAAGGTTCATGCCATCAGGTTACTCCCGCGTGCCGGTCCCGGGCCGGGCGCGGGCACGGGGCGTCCACGTTCCGTAGCATGGAGGCATGGCCGCCCAGCATGCACTGATTGACCCCAGCACGCCGCCCGTTGCGAACACCACCGCCGGGTTGGTGCGCGGCGTGTGGCGGCCCTGCCCGGAAACAGCGCACGGGCAGGGCGCGTTCAGCCAGTCTGCGGCGTTCCTGGGCATCCCCTTCGCCGAAGCCCCCGTGGGCAGCCTGCGCTTCGCCGCACCGGTGCCGCACGCCCCCTGGGACCGGGTGCGCGACGCCGTCGAACACGGTCCCACGCCGCAGCGCCCGGGGCCGCCGGAACCCACGCTCATCCCGGAACCGTCCGTTCCGGGGGAATCCACGCTGAACCTGGACGTCTTCACCCCCGCGCCGGGCGTGGCCGCGGCCCTGCCCGTCATGGTCTACCTCCACGGCGGCGGCTTCACGGCCGGCTCCCCCGCCAGCCCCTGGTATGACGGCGCCGCGTTCAATCGCGACGGCGTGGTCACCGTCAATGTGTCCTACCGGCTCGGCTTCGACGGATTCGGCCTGGTGGAGGGCGCCCCGGACAACCGGGCCGTGCTGGACTGGCTGCTGGCCCTGGAATGGGTGCAGCACAACATCGCCTCCTTTGGCGGCGATCCGGGCCGGGTGACCCTCGCCGGGCAGTCGGCCGGCGGCGGCGCGGTCCTCACGCTCCTGGGCATGCCCAAGGCACAGCCGCTTTTCGCCCAGGCCTGTTGCCTGTCCGGGGCGCTCGGCGACGTGCCCCGGGATAAGGCGCAGGCGCTCGCCGGGCGGCTGGCCGAACTGGCCGGCGTTGAACCGACCCTGGAGGGGTTCGCCTCGGTGCCGGAGGAACGCCTCCTGGAACTCCAGCCCAAGGCCGTGGAAACCGGCGGCGGAAAGTTTTCCATGCTGCGGCGCGTGATCGACGGCGGCCTGTCGCTGGGCCCCATGGTCGACGGCGGCCTCATCACCGCGCCCGCGCCCGACTCCCTGCGTGCAGGCACGGGGGCGGACAAGCCGCTGCTGCTGGGCACCGCCGACGACGAATTTGCCATGGCCGTGGCGGGCATGCAGTCCAAGCTGCGCTTTGTCCCGTCCCGACTGCTGCTGGGCCAGGCCGGACTGGCCCGGGGACAGCGCAGCGACTACCTGTCCGCCAACACGGACGTGGCCCGGCTCGGTTCCACCGCAGTGCTCGGCCGGTACATCAGCGACGCAGTCTTCCGCAGCACCGCGCTGGCGGTCGCGGAGGCACGGACCGGGGCCGGTTCAGGGGAGACCGTTGCCCCGGAGGCAGCTGCCCCGGCCCGGACCTGGCTGTACCGCTTTTCGTGGCGCTCGCCGGCGTTCGGGCGGGCGGTGCACTGCCTGGACGTACCGTTCTTCTTCGACTGCCTCGACGCGGAGCGGATCGATGCCCTGGCCGGCAGGACTCCCCCGCAGGCCTTGGCCGACGAGGCCCATGCGGCCGCCGTGTCCTTCGTGATCTCCGGCGATCCCGGCTGGGCCGCATACGACGCCGGGCGCCGGACCAAGGTGTTTGACACGCCCTCGTCGGTGGTCGAGGACGGGTACGCATCCGTCCGGCCGTTGCTCGGGTAATTCCCGCCGCTCCCCACCGGGCGGCCGTGGCCAGGCGCCGCTCAGGCCCCCTCCCCCGGGTCCTTGATGTTGCACACCAGCTGCCACACGTATCCGTCCGGATCCGTGACGGTGCCGATGTATTGCTTGCGCCCGCTGGCGTGGTCCACCACGCGGGGTTCCGACGCCGTCCCGCCTGCCGCCTGGGCCGTCTTCAGCAGCCGGTCAACCTCTTCCGTGGACCGGATGGCGCAGCTGAGCACGCCGTCGCTGCGCCCACCTGCTGTTGCGGACATGCCGGCCCGGGCGGTAAGCCCGGTGTTGCGGGCAAAGTCGTCCGGCCCGGCCAGGAACAAGGTCAGCCCCGGCAGTTCGAGGCACGCAATGCCGAACATGAGCTTGGCCTCCTCCATGCCCAGGCCGTTGCGATAAAACGCCAGCGAGCGCCCGGCATCGGCCACCACGCGCGAGAGCACCACCCCGTCGGTTTCCATCCCGTTCATCCTTTCTGCAGTTGGTTCAGTCTGTGGGTCCGGTGATTGAGCCTGCCGAATTCCTGGTCTCGACAGGCCCGGCCGACGAAGTCTCGACAGACCCGGCCGCCGGGGTCAGTCACCCGGCGCGAAGTTCCCTTCCAGCCCCGGCACGCAGGCGCCGGTCCACACAGAGAGCACTTCCTCCCGCGGCGGCAGGCCGTTGATGGCCGGGCTCAGCCGGGGGCGCCGCACCCACGCCCCGGCCTCCTCGGCAATCAAGGCGCCCGCGGCAAAGTCATGCTCGAACAGGCCGTACTCGAGGTACGCGTCCACGCCGCCGTCGGCCACGGCACACAGTTCAAGGGACGCGGCGCCCAGCCGGCGGAAGTCGCCGAACTTGTCCAGGCGCCCGTCCAGTTCGGACACCAGGCGGCGCCGGACGGCCGGGTCGTAGCTCAGTGACATGGAGAACAGGGTGCCGCCGCGGGCCTCCACCGGCCCGCGCAGCCGGCGCACGCCCTGCACACCGTCGGCCCGGGTCTCATCCAGCCAGGCCCCAGCCCCGCGGGAGGCGAAATAGATGCGCCGCAGGGCCGGTGCGTCGACCACCCCGGCCAGCCATTCGCCGTCGGGCCCCATCACGGCCACCGAGGTGCCGTAATAGGCGATGTTCCGGATGAAGTTCATGGTGCCGTCCAGCGGGTCGATGCTCCACCGGTAGCCGGAAGGTTCCGAGGGCAGGGCCGGGGCCAGCTCCTCGCCTGTGATGACGTCGTGCGGGCGGGCGTCGGTGATGACGGCACGTACGGCGCGCTCGGCGGCGACGTCGAAGGCGGTCACCCAGTCGGCGTCGGAGGACTTCTCCTCGGCCCGGAACCCGGCGGGGTCCCGGGCGGCCAGCACGGCAGCCCCGGCGGCGGCGGCCCGCAGCGCCACCTCCAGCAGCTCATCCACGGTCACCGTCTGGCTCATGCGTCCTCCCCCGTCCCGCTATGGTCAGTCCCAACAAGTTCAGCGTCCGGCCCGCCGGGTCCTTCGGCGAGCAGTCGCACAAAGCCGTCCTCATCCAGCACCGTCAGGCCCAGCGATTCGGCCTTGTCCAGCTTGGTGCCGGCGTTCTCCCCCGCCACCACGTAGGAGGTGTTTTTCGACACCGAGCCGGAGGCCTTGCCGCCGCGGGTGATGATGGCTTCCTTGGCCTCGTCCCGGCTGAAGTTGGGCAGCGTCCCGGTCACCACAATGGTCAGTCCCTCGAGGGTGCGCGGTGTGGATGCGTCCACCTCGTCCACCATCCGCACCCCGGAATCGGCCCACTTACGCAGGATCTCCAGGTGCCAGCCCACCCCGAACCATTCGATGAGCGCCTCGGCGATGATGGGGCCGACGCCGTCCACGTTGGCCAGCGCCTCTTCCGGCGCAGCGCGGATGGCGTCCATGGAACCAAACGCCGTGGCCAGTGCGCGCGATGCCGTGGGCCCCACGTGCCGGATGGACAGGGCCACGAGCACGCGCCACAGCGGCTGCGATTTGGCCTTTTCCAGTTCCTCGAACAGCTTCTCGGTGGTCTTGGTGGGCACCGAGGGCTTCTTGGCCGTGGCCTTCGTGTAAAAGTACGGGACCTGCGCGAAGCGGCCCGTGCCTTCGCCCTTGGAGCGTATTTCCCGCCACACCATGACGCCGGACAGGTCCAGGCCGGCAATGTTGAAGACGTCCGCCTCGCTGGTCAGCGGCCCGGGGCCGGCCGGCAGGATGGTGCCGCCGTTCTCCGCCGGGTCGGGCCCGGGGCCGGTGGTCAGGGCGGCGGCGGCCTCATAGCCCAGCGCCTCGATGTCGAAGCCGCCGCGGCCGGCCAGGTGGGCCACGCGCTCGGTCAGCTGGATGGGGCAGGACTGTGCGTTGGGGCAGCGGATGTCAACGTCGCCCTCCTTGGCGGGGGCCAGCTCGGTGCCGCACGACGGGCAGTGTGTGGGCATCACGAATTCGCGCTCGACGCCCGTGCGCAGGGCCACCACGGGGCCGACGATCTCCGGGATGACGTCCCCGGCCTTGCGGAGCACCACCGTGTCGCCGATCAGCACGCCCTTGGCCTTGACCACGTCCTGGTTGTGCAGCGTGGCGCGTTCCACGGTGGAACCGGCCACCTTGACCGGTTCCATGATGCCGAAGGGGGTCACCCGGCCGGTGCGGCCCACCTGCACCTGGATGTCCAGCAGCTTGGTGTGGACTTCCTCCGGCGGGTACTTGTACGCCACGGACCAGCGCGGCACCCGGGAGGTGTTGCCCAGGGCCCGCTGGGTGGCAAAGTCGTCCACCTTGACCACAATGCCGTCAATTTCGTGGATGAGGTCGTGCCGGTGCTCTCCGTAATAGGCGATGAATTCCAGCACCTCCTCCAGCGTGTCCAGGACCTTGAAGTAGGGGCTGGTGGGCATGCCCCATTCCTTGAGCTGCGCATACGTTTCGGACTGGCTGGTGGTTTCCAGGCCTTCCCGGGCTCCGATGCCGTGCACAAACATGCTCAGCGGCCGCTTGGCGGTTTCCGCCGGGTCCTTCTGCCGCAGCGAGCCTGCCGCCGAGTTGCGGGGGTTGGCAAACGGGGCCTTGCCGGCGGCCACCATTTTCTCGTTCAGTGCCGCAAAGTCCTTGGAGGCAATGAACACCTCGCCGCGGATCTCCACCTCGGCCGGGAACCCGGTGCCGTGCAGTTTCTGCGGGATGTCCTTGATGGTGGCCACGTTGTGGGTGATGTCCTCACCTGTGGTGCCGTCGCCGCGTGTCGCGGCCCGCACCAGCACGCCGTCGCGGTACAGCAGGTTCACGGCCAGGCCGTCGATCTTCAGCTCGGTGAGCCACTTGGGCGCCGTCCCGTGCTGCTTTTCCACCGACGCCTCGGCCTTGCGCAGCCACGCTTCGAGTTCGGCGAGGGAGAAGACGTCCTCCAGCGAGTACATGCGGGCCAGATGGTCGACGGCGGCAAACGCCACCGAGACGTCCCCGCCAACCACTTGGGTCGGGGAGTCGTTGGTGACCAGTTCGGGGTTGAGCGCCTCGAGCTCCTCCAGTTCACTGTAAAGGGTGTCGAATTCGGCATCCGAGACCAGGGGCGCGTCCTCGTTGTAATAGGCGGCCCGGTACTTTTGGACCAGCTCCACAAGCTCGGCATGGCGTTCCCGCGCCTGCACGGACGGGGTCTTTGCGGGCTCAATCACGCCTGCGGGGCCATCGGGCACGTCAGTGCTGGTCACGTCGGTGGCGGGGTTTTCAGGAAGGCTGGTCACGGTTCCATCTTGCCGTAAAACGTGCCCCGGCGCTCCCAGCCGCTTCCGGCGATTTTTCCCGCCAAGGCTGCCGTTGGCCGCCGTCAATTGTTACGTCCCGGGACCATCCGGCACTGTGGAGTCCATCACAGCGCTGCCTGCCTGGGGCGTGCCGTCCCGTAACGTGGAGGGTGCTGCCACAACGACGAGGCCGCAGGAAGACAATCAAAGGAAGCAACGGCGCATGAGCTTTGAATCGCACTCCATGACCCTCAAGATCTGGGACCACTCCACGATCGAGCACACACTTGAATCGGCCATCAGCCACGTTTCCTCCCGGGCGAACGCCCCGAGGGAGCACGTCCGGGTAACGCTGAGCGGCCCGAACCAGTTCACCGTCAGCGCGTCCGACGACGCCCACTCGCACACCGGCTGGAGCCTGTAACCGCAAAAACCACGGACACCGCCGGACGGACCTGGCACCGGCGTCGTTGAGGCGGATGTACGGCCCGGCCGGTTCGGCCGGGAACCCATCCGTCCCTGTCGGGTGACCGCGTCCAGGGCAGCCGCCTGCGGGAGCCCGCTGGCGTACATGGTCTCTGCGCCGCTGTCAGCGTGGATGCGTTCCCGCCCGCTGCACAGAAACCGCGTGTCCTTCTTGTGCCTTCAAGGGCTGGAGATGCTTTCCGCGAAGCTTGCCCTTTGCCGTGTCGACGGCCAGGCCATCTCGGGTTCGAGCCCGGATCAGCCCCGCCGTAAATTCTGCAGTCGTGGGAAGAACATTGAAGAGCAGACTGCGCACGGGATCGGTGGGGTCGTGGGCAAGGGCCACCGATGGTGGGATTGGCCTCGCGGCGGACGAGCTCTGCGGCAATTCCCTCTGCATCGCGCAACGACCGGGCCAGGCAGCCAGGCCTGGTCATGACCAGGATGCCCCGGCCCGGCAGGCCGCCGGCGCTTGCCCACGTCCGGGCCGCGCCCTGTCCGCACTGGCGGCGAGATCATGGCCGGTCAAAGTCATCCCCGGCGACACCGCGGGGGCTAAACGCCACACCCACAACCATGGCTGGATTCCTCTTCAATGGTCTTGCCGTGGTTGCAGAATTTGAGGCGGCCATGATCCGGGCACGAACCCGCGAAGGCATGGCTGTCGCCACTGCAAAGGGCAAGTCGAACGGAAAGCAGCCCAAGCTCTCGAAGGCATAGGAAGCACACTTGGTTTCTGTGCACCCGGCGGGAACATACACGACAGGTGAAATTGCCGAACTTTTTCTTTCCAGCCGTTCAACCCCCTACCATGCCATTAAACGCGCCGGCGAGGCGCCCAGACCCCAGTAGTGTCAGCAGCCCTGGTGGCGGTCTAGTTGTTTGTGCCTGGGTGTCCTTGCCCTGTTCGGGGGCGGTGGCCTGTCGAGGCTAAGCGTTGGCGGCGCCAATGAGCCGTTTCGGGACACCTGTGCCAACCGCGAGCACGATTTCCTGTTCCACCGTCCGGCCGGTGCGGGCCGCGACGGCGCGTATGCGCGCCAACTGCTCGCTTTCCGCCACATCCAAATACTAAACCCGAACCTGAAGCAACAACTGGTTCCCCGCCCGATTACGATCGGAAACATGGCCGATGACCGGTTGGCCCCCCGGACTTGGCTGCGGCAGATGGGGGTTGCTCCTTTTAACGGACAGATCCGCTGCCCACGGGACGGGTTCCTTTCCTGGCGAGGAGTGGCGAACCCGCGTTGAGGGGTCGATGGCGTTGCGGCCGGTGAGCCTCCTTAACACACGATTGTCGTCCCGGTCCCCGTTGGGATAGTAGTTGCTGTCCTGGACTCGAGCACCATCAATCGCACGGCGTCCCTCATGCGCGACTGGTTGCATCCGGAGCAACGATGCTCCGTCCGGCTTGGGCCTCTGAGCATGAATTTCCCCGACCGCCCGGTCCACGTCGTCCGGCGTCGGGCCGCCCCACAATCGGGGAGCGGACAGTGCCGCTCCGCTGCGGAAAGGGACCAGCAGCGGTAATGCACCCAAAACCAATCCACCCCCGAATCCGGGAATCTTTCCGGTCCCGAAAGCGGATGTGTGGATTACAGCCAGGCCGGTCAACCGGCTGTGCCGCAAATGACTGGCGGGACCCCGTGCGTCCACGGGGTCCCGCCAGTCAAGCAAGCCGCTGTAGAACCTTGCTCTTAGTCCGGTACGGACAAAACGTCAGCGTTTTGCCGGTTCCGCAGGCAACGCGGCTCATGTCAGTACTGCTGGTCGCCCTGTCCCTGCTGGTCCTGCTGCTGGAAATCCTGGCCCTGCTGGTCCTGCTGACCCTGCTGCTGGTCGCCGAACTGGCCGCTCAGGGCGTCGCGGCCCTGGTTGATCTGGTCCTGAAACTGCCCTCCGGTCAGGTTGTTGGCTTCTTCGCTGGCCTTGTTCAGAGCGTCGTTCTCCAGGTTCTGGCCCTCACTGCTGTTCAAGAAATCCTTCGCCATGTCGCCGATTCCCATAGCTTTTCTCCTCACATAGTATGGCCCGGCTCGTCACCGAAGCTCGCTTTCCAGCCTTGCCCCCCATAGTCAATTCAGTAAAGTCCCTTTGACAAATTCACGGGGAACGCACAGGTTCAACACGCTTCGCCCCCGCCCTTCATCAGGCACCCGGTCCACAGGACGACTGCTCAATCGCGTTGTGTCCGGTCCCGGTCCCGTGGCGGCAGGGCCACCGCCCGGCTGTCCCCTGGAGTCCGCTGACGGGGACGCGGCCGCGGCCTGATCTCGCTCACCAGGACGCTGGCCACAATGAGGACCGCACCCGCAATGGCGACGCCCGGAAGCCTGTCCCCCGCGATGCGCCCGAAGATTCCGGCCCACACGGGCTCGCCGGTGTAGATGATGGTGGCACGGGTGGGCGTGACGGACTTTTGGGCCCAGTTCATCGTCGCCTGGATGACGCAGCTTGCCGCCCCCAGTCCGGCCGCCGTGGCAACCCACACCCACGAGAAGGCCGGGATGCCTTCCCGCACCACCGGAACGGCGATAAACCCCAGGACGCTGCACGTGAGCAGCTGCACCACCGTGACGCGTCCCAGGTTGACCCGGCCGGCAAAGACGCTGATCAGGATGATCTCCCCGGCGATCGGGACCGTGCTCACCAAGGTGGCAATCTCGCCCGGGCCCACCCCAACACGCACTGCCGACGGTCCGGCCAGCAGCACCAGTCCGACGAAGGCCAGGGCCGCGCCGGCGAACATCATGGCACCGGGCCGCTTGCGGAAAACGGCCCATTGCAGAAACGGCACCATGGGCACATAGAGGGCGGTCAGGAATGCCGACGTGCTGCTGCTGACCGTCTGCAGGCCAAAGGTCTGCAGACCGTACCCTAAAAAGATCATGACGCCGATGGCAGCCCCGGCACCGGCATCCGCGCAGGTCATGCCGCGCAGGACCCGGCGGAACAGGACGCACGCCAGGAGCCCTGCCACCAGGAATCGCAGCCCCACAAAGAACATGGGCCCGCTGTGCCGCATGGCAATGTGCACTGCCAGGAACGTGCCTCCCCAGACCGTGGTGATGGCGATGAGGGCCAGTTCCTGCCGGCTCAGGGGGACGGACCGCAGCCGGCCCGGAAGGTGCATCATGCTGCACATCCTATGGCGCCGGCCCGCCCTCCCGTAAACGCGGAACCCGGCCCCGGACGTCGGGCTGCCGGGGCCAGGGCGGCGCGGCCAGCACAACGAGCTGCTGCGTGGCCCGGCTCATCGCCACGTACCGGTCCACGGCGCGCTCGATCCGTGGTCCGAATGACACCGGGTCCACCAACACCACCAGGTCAAACTCAAGCCCCTTCACCAGCTCCGGCACCAGCCACCGCACGCGTGGCGACGCCGGAAGATGCCCTGCAGCCGGGGGCCGGGCGCCCACGACGCAGGCCGTCCCGTCGTCGTGCGCGGCCAGCCAGGCATCGAGGACGGGGCCAAGCTCTGCCGTCGAACCATGGAGCACGGGGAGGCCGCTGCGCCGGATGGATTCGGGCACGTTGGCCTCCGGCAGCACGGCACGGATGACCGGCCCGGCCTCCGCCATGACCTCCTCCGGCGTGCGGTAGTTGATGGACAGGGACGCCAACGCCGCCCTCTCCAGGCCAATCCGCCCGAGCCGCGCGGCCCACGGCTCCCCAAACCCGTGCCCGGCCTGCGCGCGGTCCCCCACGATCGTGAAGCTTCCCGATGGGCAGCGCTGCAGCAGCATCTGCCATTGCGCGTCGGTCAGCTCCTGGGCCTCGTCCACCATCACGTGCGCAAACGGACCCGCCAGCACGTCCGGGTCGGCAGCCGGCGCGTCCTCCACGCCGTCGAGCTTCTCCGCCATGTCCTGTCCGCGAAGCATCTTCGTCACCTGAAGCTCGGAGTCGTCCGCCGCCACCAGGTCATCGACCACCCGGTCCATGACGTCCCGCCCGGCACGCACGACGGCGTCCTGCCGCTGCTTCCGCCGCGATTCCTCCGGGTCGCCGAGGCGCTCCCGGGCCGCATCCAGCAGCGGCAGGTCGGACACCGTCCAGGCCTCCGGCACCGGGCGCTGCAGCCGGTCCACCTCCCCGGGCAGGAGCCAGGGGGCGCACAGGCGCAGGTAGGCAGGCACCCGCCAGAGGTCGCCCACCAGGTCGGCGTAGTCCAGCAACGGCCACGCCCTGCTGAACGTTTCGACCAGTTCCCGGTTCCGTGCCAGGGCGCGGCGCAGCAGCCCGGCCGGGACGTCACCGCCGCGGCACTTGTCCGCCAGGATGCTGATCAGTTCCTCCCACACCTCCCCGCGGGCCTCATTGTGCGGCGTGCCGGGGACCGGTGCGTCGAATGCCTGGGCCCAATCGGCGGCGTCCAGCCAGAGCCCGCCATAGGGGGTGTCCACGGCCATTCCCTTGGTGGGTGCCCGCTCGTAGAACGCGACGGCGGGCCCGATCGCCTTGACCATGGCCGCGGTTGACTTCAGCCGGGCCACGTCCGGATCCGCTTCCACGCCTGCGGCCGCACCTTCCGGGACCAGGTCACGCAGCGTGCACGTCTGCACGCCTTCCTCCCCCAGGCTGGGCAGCACGTCCGCCACATAGTGCAGGAACGGCTGGTGCGGGCCCACGAACAGCACGCCGCCCCGGTGGTGGCCGATGCGCGGATCGGAGTAGATGAGGTACGCGGCGCGGTGCAGGGCAACGACGGTCTTGCCGGTTCCCGGGCCGCCGTCGACCACCAGGGCGCCGCGGGCGGGAGCACGGATGATGGCGTCCTGGTCGGCGGCAATGGTGGCCAGCACGTCGCGCATCCGGGCGGTGCGGCTGCTGCCGAGGCTGGCGATGAAGGCGGAGAGGTCCTCGAGGGCGGCCGTGCCCGGAACGCCGTCGACGGCGAACACCTCGTCCCAGTAGTCGATGATGCGCCCTTGCATCCAACGGTAGCGGCGCCGGGCGGCCAGCCCCATCGGATTGGCGTGGGTGGCCCCGAAGAACGGTTCGGCCGCGGGTGAACGCCAGTCGATGAGCAGCCGCCGCCCGCCGCTGCCCGTCAGGCCAAGGCGGCCGATGTACACGGGTTCCGCTCCCCCACCAGCGTCGATGCGGCCCAGGCACAGGTCCAGGCCAAAGCGGCCCAAGGTGCGCAGGCGGGCGGCCAGGCGGCGCACCTCAACATCCCGCTCCACGGCCTCCTGGCCCAGGCGGACCGGCGCCCGCCGCGCAGCGTCGAGCTGGCGGCCCAGCCCTTGGAGGGTGAGCTCGAGCGTTTCGGCGATGGCCGCGAAATGTTGCTCGTCGGCAGCAATCAGGGCCGGATCCGCCTTGGCCGCGAGGGTGCCGGGAAGGTTGAATGCGCTGGTGTCAGGGGGCACGGCGTCGGCTCCTTCCTGCCGGGTCCAAGGCGCGGATCGAGGGACCGGCGGGCGGCCGGGTTCCGCGCATGCCGGCGCCGGCTACCCATTATGCAGCCCGACCGGGGCCTTGCGGCAAGGCCCCCTGCACGCGGTAGATTTAAAGAAAGGGAAGGTGGTTCCCCCTCCCTTTTCACCCGGCACCGGAGGCCCCGTGTTCCAAAACCGCCCACGCAGCCTCCTTTGGGAGGCCGCCCACGCCGAGCGCGCCGCCCTGGCCGACGACCTTGCCCTGCTCGACGGCGGCCAGTGGGCCCGGCAATCCCTGTGCGGGCGGTGGACGGTCCAGGACGTCACGGCGCATCTCACCGCGGCCGCAAGCCTCGGCTCCGTGCGCTGGTTCTCCAGCGTCATCGGCGCCAGGTTCGACTTCGACCTGCACAATGACCGGCGCATGGCTGAGCACCGCGGGGCCACGCCCGCCGAGACGCTGGCGCAGTTCCGCACCATCATCAACAGCTCCGCCTCCGCCCCGGGCCCCACCGAGGCCTGGCTGGGCGAGGTGGTGGTGCACAGCGAGGACATCCGCCGCCCGCTGGGGATTGTGCGCGACGTACCGCTGGACACGGTCACCGCCGTGGCCGGCTTTTATGCGCGGCGGAACCTCGCCGTGCCCAGCCGGACCATGGTTGAAGGGCTCCGCCTCGAGGCCGTCGACGGACCCTTTGCGGCAGGCACCGGCCCGCTCGTGACAGGAACCACCCTCGCCTTGACGATGGCCATGGCCGGGCGCGCAGCCTACCTGGCAGAGCTCACCGGGCCCGGCGTCGAGACACTGCGTTCCCGCTTCGTGCCCTGAGACGGTTTTCCTGCCGGCCTCCCCCGTGCGGCCGGGCAGGCAGCAGGCCCGGTGCGGGATGCACCGGGCCTGCACACCACCGCTCGTATCAGTGTGCGGAGGTCTGGATCTGCTGCTGGCGCTGCTTGTTCACATTCTGCTGCACTTCCTGCAGGCTGTGGGCCACCTTGGTCAGCTGCGTCTTGTACGTCGGCCAGTCCGTGTGCTTGAAACGGTCAGCATCCGGACCCTGCCACTGCACGGAATTCGCCTTGCCATCCAGCGAACTGGTCAGCTGCTGGATCTGGTCCACCGCATGCCCCAGCTTGCCCGCCAGGTCCGCCATGTCCTCCGGGTTGTTACCAATCAAACCAGCCACAATGCACATCCTTTGTTGGAATTATTTGTCCCGGACGGCTTGTCCATCCGATTGACTAACTCAAAGCTAACAAGCCGCGGCGGCCGGGGTCGATGGGGACCGGTCCCCATTTGTTGGCGTCTCGACAGGCTCGACCAGCGGGGGTCCCGACCGGCGCCAGGGCTACCGCTCGTGGTCCATGGTGGTGGCCACCTGAAGCTTGAACGCCTTGCCCCGGCCCACAACGTACCCCCGGCCCGGGATGAACTTGTTGTTAGTCAGTCGCCCCAGCGGCGTGTTCATGAGGGTGTCGCCCTCCAGGTCCCCCGGGTTCATGAGCAGGCCGCGCCGGCCGGCCTTGAACAGGCCGGAGAAGTTCCAGGCCCCGGACCAGGTGGAGGATTCCGCCTCGCCCACGACAAAGTGGTTGAGCTTGATGGCTGCCTTGATGAGGTTGACCAGGTCCATTTCCAGCATGGAGTCGGCAAATTCGGTGACGCCCTCAAGGAACAGCGCCACCGGCTGCGTCTCGGACTCCACCAGCTCGATCAGCCGTGCCAGCTCCGGCTCCACCCCGTTGTTGGTGGTGAATGCCTCGTCCCAGACCGGCATGCCGGCCACCGCCGACTTCCGTGAGCCGAGGTAGACGCGCCGGGTGCCCGGCGTCGAACGCTTCAGGGCCTCGGCCAGGGTGACCAGGGCCGTGGTGCGTCCGGAGCCGGGCGGGCCGGTGAGCATGAGCGCGCCGTTGGCGGCCAGGCCGGCGGGTTCGAGGTTGTAGTCGTCCACCCCGATGATGGCGTGGCCCGGGGCGGCGGCGGGGAGCACGTTCAGGTCCAGGGTCTCCGGCAGCGACTCGACCCGCGGCGCGTCCGGCACTCCCTGGCGGCGCATGGCCTCGGCCAGCTTTTCCACCTGGCGCGACTGCAGGGCCAGGTTGGCGTTGCCGCCGAAGATGGCCAGCTGCACCTCGCCCTCGTCCATGAGTCCCCGGCCGGGCGGCGAAGCGGCCGAAAGCACGTCGCGGGGAAGCCCCAGGTTCACATAGTCGTCCATCGTGGCCATGCGCAGCACCAGCATGCGCTGCATGGAGGCTGCGAGCGACGCCGGCAGCGACTTGGTGCTGTCACCGGCGATGACAACGTGCACGCCCATGGGGCGGCCGTCCGTGGCGATCTGCTGCAGCGTTTCAAACTGCGTCATGCCCACGCGGTACTCGTAAATTTCCCGGAACGCCGCCAGTCCGTCCACCATGACGATGATGCGAGGCTCTTCCGGCCTGTTGGCCAGCCGCCGGTATTCGGCGATGGTGCCGGCCTTGACCGCGGCAAACGTCTCCGCCCTCTCCTCGATGACGCCGCGCACGTAGCGCAGGAGCCGGCCCACGCGCTCATTGTCCTCGGCGTTGATGATGCCGCCCACGTGCGGGAGCATCTCCAGCATGGCCAGGCCGTTGGAGGCGGCGTCAATGCCGTACACCTGCACGGGGCCGCCGCGCGGGGTGATGGCGGCGGCGATGGCGATGGTGCGCAGCGCAGCGGACTTCCCCGAGCCGCTGGCGCCCAGGATGGCCATGTTGCCGTCCCTGTCCGGTTCAAAAAAAACAGTGGGCTGGGCCTGGTGTTCGGGGTCGTCCATGACGCCCAGCAGCAGTTTCGCGTCGGTGCGCGGGTTGGGCAGTTTCGAGAAGTCGTAGGTGTCCGGCAGTTCGCCCAGCCACGGTTTGCGCGGCGGCCTGACCCCGAGTTCGACGGCGGCCAGCGAGACGTTGGCGACCACGCGGGAGATGTCATTGGGCCCGGCGGACTCCTCGACGGGTGCCGCCACCGCTTCCTGTTCCCAGGCCGCGCCGGAGCCAAAGTCCATCTCCACAATGTCAATGCGCGGGCGCTGCGGGGTCCTGGTGGTCCAGCCGCCGGCATAGCCGGTCTGGAACCCCTGGATGCGGCCGGGCCCGGTCTTGGCTGCGCCGCGGCCCGGGATGGAGGGGCTGAAGTAGGCGGCCGTCGGCTCGCCCAGGATGTCCTGGGAGTCGTCGACGTCGGCCATGCGCAAGGCGATGCGCATGTTCGTGTTGGCGCGCAGGTTGTCCTTGATGACGCCCGAAGGCCGCTGGGTGGCCAGGATCAGGTGCAGTCCCAGCGAGCGCCCGCGCGCGGCCACGTCCACCACGCCGTCCACGAATTCCGGCACTTCCTTGGCCAGGGCGGCAAACTCGTCCACCACGATGACCAGCGACGGCGGCGCCTCCGGGTCCGCTTCCCGCTCCAGGGCAAGCAGGTCCTTGGCCTTCTTCCGGTTGAGCAGGTGCTCGCGGTAGTGCAGCTCGGCCCGCAGCGACGTCAGCGCACGGCGCACCAGGTGCGGGGACAGGTCCGTCACCAGGCCCACCGTGTGCGGCAGCTTCACACAATCGGCGAAGGCGGCACCGCCCTTGTAGTCGACGAACAGGAACGTGAGCCGGTCGGGGCTGTAGGCGGCTGCCATGCCAAGCACCCAGGCCTGCAGGAACTCGCTCTTGCCGGCCCCGGTGGTGCCGCCCACGAGTGCGTGCGGGCCTTCCGTCTTCAGGTCAAGGTACATTGGCTCCACGCCCTTGGACCCGACCAGGGCACGCAGGGAGCCCTGGAACTTGCGGTTCTTCACGGCCCGGGAGGACACCGAGTTGTTTTCCAGCCAGCGGTCGGCGATCCCGGAGGTCCCCTCGATGAGGTCGTGCCCGGCGAGGGCCACATAGGAGACGGCGCGCGGCAGGTCGGAGTCGTCGTCGACCGGCTTGGCGGTGTCCACCACGGGTGCCAGCATGCGGGCCAGGGTGCCCGCAAGATCCGCGTCGACGCTTTCGCAGCTGACCGGGTAGCTCAGCCCGCCCAGCCGGACCTGCCCGGTGGTGGCGGTCTCCGCCACGTGCATGAAGTCGCGGCACGACGCCGGGAGTGCCTCGATGGAGGATGCGACCCAGAGCACGTGGACGCCGACGTCGGCACCGTGCTCGGCCAGCCTGTTCAGCCGGCCGCGGTCCGCCTTGACGTCGTCCTCGACCACGACCAGCAGTGCCGGGACGGCCGGCGGCGGCAGCTCACGCTTGTCCGCGTCCAGTCCCCCGCGGTGCGCGGCGGAGTTGGCGGCCAGGTTGGCCCCCCGCGTGACGATCAGGTCTTCCAGGGCGGCCAGCAGGACGCCGGCCGCGCCGGTGCCGGCCGCGAGGTGGTCGGCGGCCAGCGGGGAATGCACGGAGCCGGTGTGGGGCAGCCACTGCAGCCATTCCCAGCGTTCCCTGGACTCCATGGAGGTCATGGCGGCCACGGCCAGTTCGGCCGGCGAATGCAGGCCCACGGCCTGCAGCACCAGGGCGCGTGCCACGTCGTCCACCACGCCGCGCGGGCCGGCCACGCCCAGGGCACCGCTGAGGCGCAGCTGCGCCACCACGGGCACGGCGTCAATCTCGCTGAATTCGGTTTTCAGGTCATCGATCTCGGCCATGAATTCCGGCAGCGTGTTGTTTTCATTCGAAGTCCTGACCGGCGTGCGCGACGGCTGCCGGCCCACCCCCATGCGCAGCGACAGGAAGGCCTGGTGCTCGGGCCGGTGCGTCCACAGCAGCGGGCCGAGCTTGTAGATGGCATCCACCGTCTCGCTGGCGGACGGGCTTTCGGCGAGCCGGACGGCCCGCTCCACCTGTTGGCGCGCCGTCATCTGGCGCCGGAACTCGGTGACGGCGGCCCGGAAGTGCTCGATGCTTTCCTGCAGGTCCTTCTTCAGCTGGGATTTTTGGTCCATGTAGCTGCCCAGCATCATCAGCGGCATCATGGCCATGAACATGATGCTGAACAGGCTTTTGGTCACCGCAAACATGACGGCGCCCATGACGACGGGGGCCACCATCATCACGATGGGGAAGCGTTCCCGCTTGGGCCGCTGCGGCCCGCTCGGGACGCTCTGCTCCTCAATTTTGAAACGCGGCACCACGCGGGGTGAACGGTTGAATTCCACCAGCGGGCTGGTGGGCCCGGACTGGGCCCCCCGGCCCAGTCCCACCACGGAGATGGTGGTCTCGCCCAGCGTCACCTCGTCGGAGGAGCCCAGCACGGCGCGGGAGATGGCGGTCCCGTCCATCATGAGGCCGTTGGCGGAGCCGGTGTCCACAATTTCCACGGCCCCGGCCACCGTGATGCGGGCGTGGCGCTTGGACGTCATGGGGTCGCTGAGGCGGACGTCGGCGTTGAAATCGCGGCCCACGTAGCTGGTACCCAGGGGCAGCGCGAACTCCCTGCCCTGGTCCGGACCGGACAGCACGCGCAGGGTCGCGGCGGCCGGGCCCCGGTCATGCCCGGGCATCCGGAAGGTGTCGCTGACCTGGGTCAGGGACACGGTGGCGCCGGGGCGCAGGCCGGACTCGAGCAGGTTCGACTCCGGGGGCAGGGTGCGCCCGCGGACGCCGCCCACCACGGATTCCTCAACGGTGAGCGAGAGCTTGGGCGGCGCCTCCGCGCCCTTGCGGGAGGGGTCCGAGAGGTAGAGCTCGGTGGCAATGTCCCCCACCGTGGCCAGGCCGTCCACGGTGACGGAGAGGTTCTTGTCCGCCAGGGGCGTCCGGCGGAGGGTGAGCCGGATCTTCACTCATCGTCCTTTCCGCGCATGGCGTCCAGCAGCGGAAGATCGTCCGGGGTGACCAGGTGCGAGGTGACGGCGTGTTCAACGAGCCGGGAGCGGCGGTTGGTGGCCAGCTTGCCGCCGCCGCCGCGCAGTCCCACCACGCCCACGCGGTCCAGCTTGTCGCACACGTTGTCCAGCTTGCGGTTGAACCGGGTCAGGGCCCAGCCCAGCCGCCTTGCCGCTTCCGCGGAGGACGGGATGGAGCTGAAGCCGGTGCCGTCGCGGCGCAGCATGGGCTCGGCCAGCGCCACGATCAGGGCTTTTTGGGAGTCGGTGAAAACCACCGGGCCGATGGTGGTGGACCCCGCGGAGTCCTCCCCGCGGCTTTGCGCCATGAATGACGGCGACTTCAGGTGCACCGAGAATTCATAGGTGGTGGGCCCTGCCGTGAAAATGACGTTCGTGTGCGCAAACACCAGCGGGATGCGGGAGCCCGGCGCCATCCAGGCCTGCATGCCGCCGGCGGCGTCGGCAATGGTGGCCGAGAGCATGGTGCCGGCGTTGGTCAGCCACCAGATGCCGTCGTAGCGGCTGACTTCCAGGAACTTGCGGTGCAGGTACGGGTTGTCGTCAATTTCCAGGTCCCCCTCGCGCCCGATGCTAAAGACGGCGTCCGGCGACGGCTCGTACCACTCGCCACAAAAATCGATGGCCAATTCCCCCATGGTGCGTTCATTCCTTTCGTGCGGTCCCTCGTTCACAGTCGTGTTGCGCACTTCCCTACGGGAAGCATTTCCTGGTCTCCGGCGAGGTGCTGCCGTTCTTGCGGACCAGTTTCACCGATATGCATGATTGGCCGTTGGCCGAGTTGTTGGTGACGAACACCCTGGCCTCCCCGACCGGCTTGAAGATGCCGGAGTTGACGGCGCTGACCGCGGCCCACACGTACATGTCCCCGGGCTGGGGATCCGGGTTGGTCCAGGTCCACACGGCCCCGCCGTTGCTTGGCACCGCCTTGAGCTTGGTGACCGGCGGGACGTCGGCCCCGACAATGAGGGCCGGCGGGGGCGTGGAGTTCCGCCCCTCCCCGGGGTCGACGGGGGCCGGGGAACCGGAGTTGGCGTAAACCACGATACCGACCACGACGGCGGCCGCCAGGACCGCGCCCGCCCCCAGTCCCAGCCACCGGCGTCCGGCGGACGGCTGACGCCGGCCCCCCGGTTCCTGCCCGGTCCCGTCCTGCGGCCCCTGTGCCTGCGGCGCCACGGAGCTGCGGTGCACGGTCGAGGCCAGATGGGCCTCCTCGGCGGCCTGGCTGCCGGTGCGCGGGAGCGGATCGGCCCACTGGGTGGGCGAGACCATGGACGAATAGGGCCGGACGCCCGGCGACGTCGGCGCCGCAGCGGTGTCGCCGTTGTCCGGCCCGGCAGGCGCCCCGGCCGGCCCGTGCGTACCTGCCGCGGGCCCACCCGCCCCGGGCGCGGTGCCTGCGCTGCCGGGCACCGTGGATCCGTTCTGCGTCAATCCGGTGGTGGCGCCGTGGGTCCTGCCCGTGACGCCGGGGACGCTGTGGATTTGCGGGTGCTGCGTAAACGGGCCGGCCCCCGGCGTGCCGGGGCGGAAGGCGGACGGAAAGGTGGGGCCGGACGGGTGCGAGTCCGGGTCGATGGACACCACGCTGCGCACCCGGGTGGCCTCGAACCCTTCATCGGGGTCGGACTCCTCCTGGGGGGCTTCTTCCTGGACCTCGAAGGGGGTGATGGAGAGGTTCAGGTCCGCCTGGATTCGCATCAGGGCGCGGGCCAGGGCCTTGGCGGAGGCGTAGCGGGAGGACGGCGACTTGGACATGGCGGTGGCCAGCACCAGGTCCAGTGCCTCGGGCACATCGGCGCGGCCCAGGCGCGGCAGCGGGCCGGAGTTGATGCGTGAGATGAGCTCGCGCTGGGAATTGTCGCCGCCCGGGATGACAAACGGGGAATGTCCCGCCAGCAGCGTGTACAGCGTGGCGCCGAGCGCCCAGATGTCCACCTTGACCCCGTCCGTGGCACCGGCGGCGAAGGATTCCGGCGGGGACCAGGGAATGGACATGCCGGCGTCGTCATCCTGGGCCGCATCCATGGTGCCGGAGATGCCGAAGTCCGTCAGCGCTGGCCGGTTGTAGTCGGTCACCAGGATGTTCGCCGGCTTGATGTCCCGGTGGGCAATGCCGGCCCGGTGTGCCGTTTCCACGGCGGAGGCCACCTGGATGCCCACGCGGAGTGCCTCGTCAACGCTGAAGCGGGCACGCCGGTAGCGCACGTCCAGGCTGGGCCGGGAGCAGTATTCCATGGCCAGGTACGAATGCCCGGCGTCGGTGATCTCGGCCTCGTAGATGGTGACGATGTAGGGGTGCGTGGACAGCTGCGCCATCAGGTTCGCCTCTGACTCGAAGCGGCGGCGGGCGCCGTCCGTCTTCAGGTCGGCAACGAGCACCTTGACGGCCACCTTGCGGCGCGGCCGGTCCTGTTCGTAGAGGTAGACGTCGGAGAAGCCGCCGGACCCCAGGACCGAAAGGAACCTGAATCCGGGGATGGGCGGAGGGGGTGCCGGCGGGCGTTTGCTGCTCACAAAAGACCTTCGAACAGCAGCGAGACGCCGTCGCCCAGCTCGGCAATGTCGCCGTTGAGCAGGATGGCCTGTTCGCCCTGGCCCAGGCGGCGCGGGGCCTGCCCTTCACGGACCAGCACGGTGCCGTTGGTGGCCTTGAGGTCGACCAGCAGCACGTCCCAGCCGTCCAGGCGCACCTCCACGTGGGAGCGGGAGATGTCGCCGCTGGAACTGTGCACCTGGACCAGCCGCGGCATCACCCCGCCCATGACCCGGGAGACGGACGGCTGCCGGCCAACGACCAGCGAATGGTCCAAGTCCAGGACCTCGCCGGTGGAAATGTGCATGCGTCCCAGCCGCGGCCGTCCCACTTCGCGCGGCTCGGAGCTGATGGCCGCACCGCACTCCGAACACTGTGAACGGCTCGGCGGGTTGGCGTGCCCGGACGGGCACAGCCGCGCCAGCACCATCGGCCCGGTGGGCGGGCGCGATTCCAGCTGCGTGGTGGCCGGGCCGCCGGCCGCATCGTTTCCGGCCACCTCGCTGCGCATGACCGTGTGGCCGTCATGGTCCGTGTCCACAACATTCCCCGGGGCAGCCGGCGCCCCGGCGGGGGATCCCCCGGCGCGGCTGTTGCCCCACGGCACCGAATCAATCAGCAGGCCCGACGGCGGCTGCCACGCGGGTGCCGGCGCCGCGGCGGGAGCCTCCCCTGCCGGCGGCTGTCCGGACGACGGCGGCAGCTGCGGCTGCGGTGGAATGACGGCAGGGGCGGGCCCCGGCGCGGCGTCGTGGACCTCCCGGCCGTCCTCGTCCAGGCGCACGGCGGCGTCCTCCACCGAGCGCAGTTCGGTGGCACCGAAGAGGTGGTCGTAGTTCGTGGTGTTGCTGACGTCGGCCGCTTCAGCGCCGGGTCCGCCCGCATCGCCGGCGGGTTCGTCGGCCGCTGAATCCTCGTGGCCCAGGCCGGGGTAGATGGTCCGGCCCAGGTCTTCCTCAACGTCGCCGTGGTCCGTGGCGACGGCTGCCGGGTTTTCAGGTGCCGGGTTTTCAGGTGGCGGGGCGTCAGGGCTGGCAGCAGCCGATGCCTCGGGGTGGTGGGCGTCCTGCTCGGAGCGGGAGGGCTCGTCCAGCTCGGCGTTCCACTCGGCATCGGCGGCCAAGGCAAAGCCGGCGTACACATCGTCGCCGCCGCCGTCCCCGGCAGTGCCGTGCGCCGCTCCGGATCCGCTGCCTGGTGCAGGGGAGGCAGGCGCAGCCAGGCCCTCCATGGCTGGTCCCTCCGCCGCGTGCGCGGGCGCCGGGGCGGCAGCCGCCTGCCCCGTGCCGGCGGCAAGGCTGGGCACATCAGCGGCGGGCATACCGCGGCGCAGCTCCGAAAGCAGGACCACGGCCTCGCCCACGGGCAGTCCGGGCGTGGCACCCGGCTCCGGCAGGACGGCGTCGAGCGTCAGGACCATGGACTCCGGCAGCGCCAGCGACCGTTCGCTCCAGGTGGTGACGTCGCGGCCGGATACGGTCTCCACGGTCCCCCCGCCCTGCACGGACAGGGTCATCCCGCCGCGCAGGATGGCGTGCAGGCGGTCTCCGGCGACCAGGATCCCAAACGCCGGCATGCCGGTGAGGTCCGTGCCGAAGCCGGACGTCACGGCGTTGAGCACGCCGTCGATGGTGGGCGTGTCGCGGCCCAGGCTCTCCCACAGGGCGGCGACGGTGCCGGGGCCGGTTCCGGCCTCCAGGACGATGACGGCGCCGGAGCGCACAATGCCAAGCCAGGGGCCGGGGCGGTAGGTGGTCTCAGGCATGGTTCTCCTCAGGCGGGACGGAATTCGCCCCGGGTGCTTCCTCCGGCAGGCGCGGCAGGGTGTCTTCCTCGGCCGGCGCCGACGGCTGGGTCAGGGTTTCCGGGCCGGTCCCGTCCACGCGGGCGGCGTCGACCACCACCACCGTGACGTTGTCCCTGCCACCGGAGCGCAGCGCGGCCTGGATGAGCGAATCCACCACATCCTGCGGGTGTTCCAGCGTGCTCAGGGCCCGGTGGATGCCTTCGTCGCTGACCTCGCCGGTGAGGCCGTCGGAGCAGACCAGGATCCGGTCCCCGTCCTCGACCGGGATCAGCCAGTAGTCGGCCTCGGTGTCCGTGCCGGTGCCCAGCGCGCGGGTCACCACGTGGCGCCGCGGGTGGACCAGTGCCTCGGCAGGGGTGATGAATCCGCCGTCGACCAGTTCCTGGACCTCGGAGTGGTCAACACTGACCTGGCCGAAGCTGCCCTGGCTCAGCCGGTAGGTGCGCGAATCCCCGACGTTGAACACGAGCCAGTAGGGCACGCCGCGTTCCTCCACGACGGCCACCCCCGTGACAGTGGTGCCTGCGCGGGCGTGGGAAATCTCGCGGATCCTCGCGTCGGCCTGGCGCAGCGCCTGCTGCAGGTCCACGGCCGTGGCGCTGCGGGAGCCCGCCGCCAGGACCGCCTGCTGGCTGAGCACGCTGATGCATTCACGGCTGGCCACCTCGCCGGCCTCGTGCCCGCCCATGCCGTCGGCCACCGCGAAGATGGGGTCCGCGGCGAGGAATGCGTCCTCGTTCAGTTCGCGCCGCAGCCCCCGGTCGCTGCCGAAGCCAAAGCTGAGGGTGACGCCGTGCCGGATGTCCGGCGCCTCCTCCGGCTGTCCGTCCGGCGCCCCGGCCGCCATGCTCACGCGCGGCCCACTTGGAAGGAGCGGTCGCCGAAGTGGACGGTGGCGCCCACTTCGGCCAGTGCGGCCGTGCCGCCCTGCAATACGGATTTCCGCCCGGAGGCGTCCGTGATGGCGCTGCCGTTGGTGGAATTCCGGTCCGTCACCCACAGGCCCTCGCCGGAGACGCTGACGTGCAGGTGTGTCTTGGAGACGGACCTGCTGGAGTCCCGGACCGGGACAAGGTGTTCAATCATCTCCCCATCGTATCCGGCGGGGTTGCGGCCAATGAGTGCCACCGACCGGACCTCCTCGGTGCTGCCATCGTCAAATTCCAGGCGCAGCGCGGACCCGGACGCGACGGGGCGGACCCGGGTTGCGCCCAGACTCCCCTGCTCCCCCGTCTCCTCTGCGGCCGCTGAGGCACCGCCGGCAGGGTTGCCCCGGGCAGGGTTGCTGCCGGCCGGCCTGGCAAACGGCACGCCCGTGATGGGGCCGGATTCGGGCACCGCGAAGCCTTCCGGCGGCGCGCCGAACGCCGCCCCGTCCGAGGCCGGGGCGGCGGGCGGGGCAAAGGGGCTGGCCGGTGCGGGTGCGGCGCCGAAAGCCCGGGCCGGGGCACTGTCCCGGGCCGGGGTGCCGTCCTGCCGGGCCTGCCCGGCGAATCCGGGGTCCGGGAGCGGCGCCGTCGGACCCGTCTGTCCGCCCGGGCCTGTCTGTCCGCCCTGGCCGGTCAGCCCGTCCTGTGCTGTGGGCTCGGACTTCCCCGGCACCAGAGTTTGTGCCGGCGCGGGGGCCTGGCTGCCGGGCCAGGCTTGGCTGCCGGGCCAGGCCTGGCTGCCGGGCCAGGCCTGGCTGCCGGGCCAGGACGGGGCGGCAGGCCGGGCAGGCACGCCGGGCAGGGGCGAACCCACCGGCGCAATGCCGGGCATGGCCGCCGGCACGTACGGTTCATGCCCGGCGATGCCACCGGTCTCCAGGGGGTTCCGGCCGGTCCTGACGTTGAAGACGAGGGTGTGGGCCACCTTGTCGTGCCAGCCCTGCCGCTTGCCGTTGCGGTCCCAGGCGTTGGAGATGACCACCACCACCGTGCCCACATAAAACGCCACCGAACCCACGGCTATGATCAGGTTGCGCAGGAAGATGGCAAGCACGCCCGCCGGCAGGCCGTCCATGCCGGTGGTGCGCAGTCCCAGCATGATGTTGCCGGGGGTCTTGCCCGTCCCGGCCTCCCAGAACCACAGCCACAGCCCGTACACCAGCGAGAGCACCGCGGCGGTGCCGGTCAGGATGGCCAGCCACGAAAAGTCGATGGTCCGGTAGCCGCCGGATTCCCTGACGGACAGCAGGGCGGTCCCCACGACCAGGGCAGTGCCCAACAGGATGGCGGGAAGGAGGGCATCGATGACCTTCGCCGCCAGGCGGCGGCCCGCGCCGCCCGCGGCCGGCTCGGAGGTGGCGGCGAACTGCGCGTTGCCGGCCACCTGGACGGGTTCCACGAGCGGTCCGGCCGGCTGCATGCCGACCGGGATGACGCCCGGCACTGCGGCGCGGGAGCCCTGCGAGGGGCGGCCCAGCGGGACGGAATCCGCGGCCGGCGAGGCAGCCCGGTTGGCCACCGCCGCCCCACACAGCGTGCAATAGGCCGAGCCGGGTGCCAGCTCCGCCCCGCAATTTCGGCAGCTCTCGGCCACTTTCCGCGCCATTTACCTTGCACCCCTTCGGGTCTTGTCCATCAACTTTGCCAGCCAGGATGTCCGCCCCGGCCCCACGGCAGCACCGTCGGCAGGGACGTTTTGCGCCGTCCCGCCCTTGGCCCGTGCCCGGGCATCGACCAGCAGCGACCGCGGCGAAAACCTTGCCCGCTGCCGCTTGAAAAATCCTACCGAGCCTTTCATGTCCCGTACGGAATGGTCCACGTGCGCCCAGTAGTCGGCCACTTCTTCCTCGCTGGGCTGGCCCGGCCCGAAGATGGCCGCGTCTGCACGCGCGGCCAGGACCGCCGTCGCGGCCCGGCTGTCCGGGAAGTCGCTGTACAGGGCCTGGGCATGCTCCCGCCGCGTGCCGTTGGCGTCCAGCCCCGCGCCGAGGTCGGTGGCCAGGCTTGCCACTTCAGACCAGCCGCCGCTCACCCGGTCCGCGGGGAGCCCGGTGGAAAAGCGCCTATTGCGGCGCCGGGTCTTCAGCAGCACCACCAGAAGCAGCGGCAGCACCAGGACCACCACGGGGATCGCCGCGACGCCCAGGACCATCAGGATGGCGCCCAGGATCCCGGCCGGGTTGTTCTTCTTGCCGTTGGTGTCCAGGGCGTCCGGGGCGGTGTCCGGCGGCAGGTCCGCCGGCTCCTGCGGCGGGGGCGGCGGCTGGAGGACCTGCGGCTTGGGCTTGGAGGCGTTCTGGGGTTCCGGCGGGTTCGGCACGTGGTTCTTGTCCGGGGTGGGGTTGAACGGCACCCAGCCCACCCCGGCGAAGTTCACCTCAACCCAGGCGTGGACGTCGTCGCCCTTGATCTGGACGGTGCCGGCGCCGTTGGCCGGGTCCTTCTCATCCAGGTGGAAGCCCATGACCACACGCGCCGGGATGCCCAGCTGGCGGGCCATGAGGACCATGGCGGTGGCGTACTGTTCGTCGTCGCCCACCATTTGCTTGCCGGAGAGGAGCTTGGTGATACGGGCGGCGCTGTGCCCGGAGGTGCTGGGCACCTGCCCTTCCAGGCCGTTGCTGAACTTGCCTTCGCGTTGCAGCGCCCCTTCCAGTGCCAGCACCTTCTTCAGGGGGGTGTCCGCCTCACCCACGATGTCGTTGGCCTTGGTGGTGACCACCTGCGGCACGTTTTCCAGCTTGGGCAGGCGCACCGAGCCAAAGTCGGCCGTGGCCAGCTTCTTCGTGTCCACCTGCGGGACCTCCACGTCCATGGTGTAGCTGTCGCCCTGGCGCACCCCGGCCAGGTCCAGGGCCGTGCCGGAATCCCTGTTCAGGTACAGGGTGGGGGTGGGGCCGGCGGCGCTGTGGTAGCTCAGGCTCTGCGCCACGGACATGCCGGGGATCCAGGGACCCGTGTAGTCCCCGATCTTCACGCCGACGACGAGCGCGTCACCGCCCGCGGGCTGGTGGAGTGCGCGGGGGTCCCCCACCGGGGAAAACGACGCCGAACTGTTGGGGTCCACGTTGAACACCACGCCGTCGTAGCTGTCCAGGGCGGCCAGGCGGATGCGGCCGTTCTTGGGCAGCCCGTCCACCGTAAACAGGACCTTGTCCTTTTCATTCTTGACGTAGTCCCTGAACCGCATGAGCGGCGACGGCAGGTTGTGCAGGTCCGGCGGCGGCACCACGGTTTCGCGCAGCACGTCGCGGCTGGCACTGGTGGTCAGGGCCGGTGCGGCGGCCATCGTGACCGCCCCGGCCACGAGAACCATGCCGGCGGCCAGGCCGAGGCGGCGCAGCACCGAGGTGCGGGCTGCGGCCGCGTCGTGGACGGGCTGGTTGGCGGAAATGGCACGTGCGGAACTTCGGCGGAGCATCTCGTGCCGGTAGGCCAGCCAGGCGATGGCTCCCGCGGCGAACAGTGCCCCGCGCAGCACGGGAAAGAATGTCTGGGCCGTCCCCAGGGCAATCGCGGCGACGAACAGGGCCATGGCCGGCACCACTGCCCAGGCGGCCCTGCGCAGGCGCCACGCCAGCGTGCCCGCCACAATCGCCGCCACAAACGCGGAGAGGTACGGGACCACCATGACCTCGACGCTGGCGCCCACCGGCGGGGCGAGCGTCAACAGCTGCTTCCAGGAAAGCATGATGCCCAGCAGGAGCCCGCGCAGGGATGCCAGGCTGGGAATGAACCCTGCAATGGCCTCCCCCGTGGCCGCCAGCGCGCTGCCGAAGACCAGGTACACGCCCAGGGCCAGCCCGGTCATCGTCACCAGGCCCAGCCGCCAGTGCGCGCCGGCGGCCGCCACGGCGATTCCCAGGACAATGCCGCCGAGCCCGGCCAGCAGGTAGCGGGGGTCATGGCCAAAGGTGGGGCCAAAACCCAGGACCGCGATCCCCAGCAGCACGGCCAGGACCGCGGCGTCGATGGCAAAGTGCCACCACGCCCTGCCGCCGGAGAACGCCGACGGGAGTCGCGGTTCCAGGGGGCGCGCCGTGGGCGTTCCGGATCCCGGCGCGGCGGCCGCCCTGCGGGATCCGCCGGTGCCCTGCCCGGCGGCTGCGCTTCTGCGCCCGCTCATGCCACGGCCTTTCGCAGGACTGCCGGGAGGTCGGAAAGCTCGCCGAGGGTGAGCACCGTCAGGTCCGCGATGTTGGCCCGGGCGGACTGTGCACCGTCATGGCAGCGCACGGCGAAGGCCCGCACGCCCGGGGGCACGGAGGCCGCGGCGCTGCGCAGCTGCGTCGGGGTGACCTTGGAGCCGACCACGAAGAACACGACGGAGGCGTTGGGCACGGAGTCGGAAAGCGAGCGGGCCAGGTCCACGGCGGTGCCGCTGCGGTTGTTCCCGGCGAGCCGGGTCATGTCGTCGAGCATGTTTTTTCCGGTTTCACAGCGGATGGGGCCGCGCTGGGTCACCACGCTCAGCTCGCGGGCCTCCTTGATGGCCTGCCTCCCCAGGGAGGCGGCCGCCGAGATGGCCAGCTCAAAGTCCGCCTCGGCCGTGTATTCGTCCGTGTTCACGGACAGGGCCACGGCCATGTGGGCGCGGCGCGTTTCCTCGAACTGGCGCACCATCAGCTTGCCCGTGCGGGCCGTGGTCTTCCAGTGGATGTGGCGGCGGTCGTCGCCCGGCACGTAGTCGCGCAGGGCGTGGAAGGAGACGTCGGCGCTGGACAGCTCGGTGGTCGGCAGGCCTTCCAGGTCCTTCAGGAAGCCGGCGGCCGGACCCTCCAGCGCGGTGGTGCGGGGATGGACAAACAGCTCTGTGGGATCCGTCCACAGCAGCGCGCGGCGCAACAGGTGCAGGGGGTCGGCGCGGACCGAGCGGACCGGCCCCACCGTGATCACGGCGCGGCGCGTGGTGGGGATGGTGAACAGGTCCCCATGCACCTGGCCCGGCTTCATCCGCGGCAGGTGGAACAGTGCCGTGGCGGCACCGACGGGCAGCTCCACCGTCGACGGCAGCACGTGCCGCGTGGACGCATTGGTCACCGCGATGCTGCCCACGGCGCTGTCCCCCACGGCCACGCGGGTGCGGGCGAGGTCCAGCTTCACGGTGTACAGGGAGTTGCCCACGATGAACCCGATGGCGATCAGCAACAGAAGCGAGCCCAGCAGCGCCGCAACCTTGGCCTCCTGCCAGCCGAGGGCGGCCCCCACAACCCAAAGCAGCACGACGGCGGAAATCACCACCGCGCCCAACGCGCTGACCATCGCCAGGACGGGGACCACCCGGCGGACCAGCCAGGCGCGGGCCTTCCCCCAGGCGGGGGCCGCATACAGTTCGCCCACCTTGACCGCTTCCGCCCACACCGACGTGGGGTGGAGGCGCGTGGGTGCCCCGTCGCGGTGGAACGGCCGGGCCAGGACGGACCCCGCCCGTCCTACGCTGGATTTGATGCTCATGCTCTCCCTTGTGGCGGTCAGGCCGTGGCGCGCTGCTGCGGCGCGGCCACCTCGGCCAGGACCCGCCCGAGCACCACCTCGGGGGTGGCACCGGCAAACTCGGCTTCCGGGTCCATGACGAAGCGGTGGGTCCAGACGTAGGGTGCCAGTTCCTTGATGTCATCCGGCAGCACGTAGTTGCGGCCCTTGGCTGCGGCCCAGACCTTGGCCATGCGCACCATGGCGATCGCGCCGCGGACGGATACGCCCAGGCGGGTTTCCGGGGCGTTGCGGGTCTCCTCGCACAGGCGCGAGACGTACTCGAGCACGGCGGCGTCGGTGTGCGTGGTGGACGCGAGGTCGGCCATCTCCGCCACCGCCTGCGGGGTGATGATGGCCTGCAGCGTGGCCGTCCTGTCCCGCTGGCTGGAGCCGGAGAGCAGTTGCACCGTGGAGGCGTGGTCCGGGTAGCCGATGGAGGTCTTGATGAGGAAGCGGTCCAGCTGGGCCTCGGGCAGGCGGTACGTGCCCGCCTGTTCAATGGGGTTCTGGGTGGCCAGCACCATGAACGGCCGGCCGGTCTCATAGCCGGCCCCATCCACGGTCACCCGGGATTCCTCCATGACCTCCAACAGCGCGGACTGCGTTTTCGGGGAGGCCCGGTTGATTTCATCGGCCAGCACGATCGTGGCGAAGATCGGTCCCTTGTGGAACTCGAAGACCTGCGTCTTTTGGTCATAGATGGTGACGCCGGTGACGTCCGAGGGCAGCAGGTCGGGGGTGAACTGGATGCGTGAATGCGTGCCCTTCACCGTGGCCGAAAGGGCGCGGGCCAGCATGGTCTTGCCGGTGCCGGGCGCGTCCTCGAACAATACGTGCCCTTCGGCCAGCATGGCGGAGAGTGTCAGGCTGACCACGTGCGCCTTGCCCAGGACTGCCTGGCCCACGTTGGCAACCAGCTTTTCAAAGGTTCCGGCGAACCAGGTGGCCTGTTCCGGCGTCATGGACATGCTGTTCCCTCTTTCGATCGTGTCGCAGCGGTGCAGCCCCACTGCGCTAGAACCTGCGTTAGTTTATCCAGCCATTGGTGTAACACGCCATTTGCGCCCGGCGGCGCCGCCGTCAGCACGGCTTGCTCCCGGAGGTGAAGAACACCGTGTCCGCCCGCACCCACCGGTTCGACGTCGGCCCGCTGGTCATGTGGTACCAGCCGGTGGTGCCCCACGGGCTGCCGCATTTGTCGATGGCGACGGAGCCGTTGGAATAGGACAGCCAGGGGTAGCCCGGATTGGTTGATCCTCCGGGCACGCCGCCGCAGGTCTTGGGCGGGCCATAGCTGAAAATGTCACCCTGGCCGGTGCCCTCGGTGCAGGAGTTGTTGGTGGACTTCAAGACGCGCACGGTGTTCTTCGGTTGAGGCGGATCGGGCTTGACGCCGCTGTAGGCCGTCACTTTCCTGATCGGCCCGAGCGTGCCGGCGGAGTTCCGGGACTGGGCCTGGATGACCACGCCCCGGGAGTATCCTCCGGTGCCCACGGAGCCGCTGCCTGACGACGCAGTCTTCCAGCCGCTCCAGGCATTGTTGCCTTCCTTGATCCGGACACCCGTGGAGTCAACGGCGCCGGACGGTGCAGTCCAGCTGTAGTACGCGGACTGGTCGCCCTTGGAGCTGCTCTTCGGGCTCAGTCCGGGCGTGCCGGGTGTGCCGTAGGGGGTGACGGCATTGGACGGTGCGGAGGCGTTGCCGGCCGTGGCAAATGCCGACGACTTCGCGTACACGGTGACCCTGGTGGATGCGCCGTTGGGGGCGGGCACCTGGCTGCCCGGGTTGACCACGTAGTCGGCGCCGGTGGAGGTGACCTTGGCATGGTACGTCAGCTCCCCGGCGGAGGAACCGCCGGTGGCGGTGCCGCTGAGGCGGGAGAAGTTGACGGTGATGCGCCCGCCCGCGCCTCCGGTGTTGGCAGCGGCGATCTTCACGTTCTGGACCTGGCCCGGCCTGCTGACCGAGCGCCGGGGCGCCGACGCTGCACTGGGGTTGGATGCCGCCACCTCGGTGGTGGCCACCACGCGGAAGGTGTAGTTCCCGGTGCCGTTGGGCAGGTGGACCGTGGCCGTGGGCGAAGTGGTCGTGAGCGATCCCTGGGCGGCGCCGTTGAGGTAGGTGGTCAGGGTGTAGTCCTTCAGCATGCCCCCGTTCAGGTTCGGCTGCCGCCAGTCCACGCGGACCTGGTTTTGGGTGCCCACCGTGTCCACCAGCGTGGTGGTGGGGGCGGCGGGGGTGAACGGCTTGCCGGCAGGCTTGACCGGGGTGGCGGTGTACGGGCTCCAGTTGGAGGGTTTGGGCGCACTGTTCACGGCCTGCACGCGGAAGGTGTAGGCCACCCCGTTGCTCAGGCCGGTCCACGTGAGTTTGTTGCCCTTGACCCCCGTTTTTTGCGGGTTCTGCCCGGCCGGGGTCGGTGAGATCTGGACGTTGAACGTCTTCACCGGCGAATATTCGCCCACGGGGGTGGTCCAGCTGACGTCCAGCGTGGTGTCCCCGCGGACGATCTTCGGCGCTGCCGGGGCGTCCGGCTGCTGGTCCGGCACGGCCTTGGCCGAAGCGGGCGAGTATTTGGACTCCCCCACCGCATTCGTGGCGCTGACGGTGAACGTGTATGGCGTGTTGTTCCCCAGGCCGGTGATGAGGCAGGTGTTGGTGGCGCATGCCTGCCTGGCACCGTCGCTGCGCAGCACCGTATAGCCGGTGATGGGTGAGCCGTTGTCCACGGGCGTGGCCCATTTGAGCATGACCGCCCTGCTCTTGACCTCCACGATCCGCGGGGCCGCCGGGGTGCCGGGCTTGCCCTTGACGTTGAGCGTGAGGCGGCCTTCCACCCAGCGCGCATGGTCTCCAGTCTTGTCCTGGACGGTGTAGCTGACTGCCACGTTGCCGGTAAAGCTCGCGGGGGCGGTGACGTTGACCTTGTCCCCGGACACGGCCACGGCGGTGTCCGCCGGCCCGGTCAGCAGCCGCGCATCCACAATCTTCAGCGGCGTGTCCGGGAAGGGGTTGACGTCATTGGCCAGTACCGGCACGCTTTCCAGGCGCCCGGCATGGGCGTCCGGCACGGAATCGGCGTTGGCCACCGCCTTGGGCTTGTTCGACGACGTCACGGTCACAGTGACTGCGGCCTTCACGGCCGGGTTGTGCCCGTCGGAGACCTCTATGCCCACCGTTTGCACGGAGCCCAGGGGTGCGCCCTTCCCCGCCGAGATGGACAGTGTGGTTCCGTCGAGCTTTGCCTTGAGGCCGCCCGGCACATCGCCGGACAGGCTGAACTTCAGCGGGTCCTTTTCCGGGTCGCTGGCCAGCAGGGCCAGGTTGGTTTCGGTGGCATCAAGTTGGGCCACGTCCAGTGCCGTGCCGGAGAGCTTTGGTGCGAGGTTCCTGGCCGGTGCCGGCAGCACGTCGGTCATGACCGTGAGCGTGGACTTCAGGCCGGAGGGGTCGTCCGGGCCGGTGCCGTCGGTGACTTCAAAGGTGATGGAGCCGGGCCCGTAAAAGTCCGGGTTGGCCCGGTAGATGATGGCGCTGCCGTCCTTGTCCAGCACGTCCGTCCCGGCCGCACCCACCAGCTTGACCTTGTCCGCCTGCGTGATGCGCGGCGTGTGGCCCTCGCGCACCTTGACGTATTCCAAGATGTTCAGGGTGGCCGTCTTGCCGGCCTGGACTTGGATGACGTCCGACTTGGCCAGCACCGGGTACTGCTGCCCCAGGCCCGGCACCCAGATGATGGCCGTGGAACTGAGCCTGTCCCGGTCCGTCACGGTGTACGGCACCATCTGCGGGGCCTGCGTGAGGCGGACCTGGATGCTGCCCCCGGCGTTGACCGAAGCGGTGTCGGTGGGCCGGGCCAGCGAGACCTTCAGGGCATCGGCGACGCCGTCCGGGTCTTCGTCATTTTTCAGCACGGGCACGTTGACCGTGTTGCGGCCCAGCGCCTCCTGGGTGGTGACGGTGTCGTCCCGGGCTATCGGGGCGCGCAGCGGGGCGTTGGCGGTGACGTCCATGCGGATGTTGGCCCGGTCCGTGGCCCCGGCGGGATCGGTCACGGTGTATCCCATGGTGGCGGTGCCCACGGCCTCGGGTGCGGTGACAATGACCCTGCCCTGCGCGCTGACGTGCGGCGCCATGTCCTTGGGCCCGTTGAAGCCGTTTTTGACGACCGCGAGCCGGTCGCCGTCGGGATCTGAATCGTTCAGCAGCACGTCCAGGGCCACCGGGCGGCCCGGGCGCATCGAGATGAAGTCGTCCTCGGCCTGCGGCGGGCGGTTCGTGGAGCCGGCCTTGGCCACGCCCACTTCCACGGTGCCCACGGCCTGGGCACCGAGGCGGTCACGGACCTTGTAGGTGAAGGTGTCCGTCCCGGCGGCATTGCCGGCCGCGGTGTACAGGATGAACCCGTTGCCCGGAACGGCGGTGCCCAGGGAGGGCGCGGTGTCGATGCCGGCCAGCTGGACGGAGTCGCCGTCGGGGTCGGTCCCGTCGAGCGGGATCTGGATCCGGACCGCCCCGCCGGCGATGACCCGGCCCTTGACGTCCTGGGGATCGGGCGGCAGGTTGTGGGCGGGGTCGGCGGCGATGACGTTGATGGTCACGTCCGCAGAGTCCGACTGGCCGGAATCATTGGTGACCTTGTACACGGCGGAGACGCTGCCCGCCGTCGGGCCGGCGAGGAAGCGCAGGGTGTCCTGGTCCACCCAGAGCCGGCCGGCAGCCGTGTCCGGGGCCTGGGTGATTTCGGGGTGCTTGAGCACGTCGCCGTTGGGGTCGGTGTCGTTGGCGAGCACCGGGATGCGCACCACGTCGCCCACACGGACGTTGACGGCGTCGGGGTGCGCCACGGGGGGCTGCAGGGTTGACGCCGCCGGGATGCGGAGCACGGAGATGGCGCCGGTTGAGGTGCCCTGCCCGTTGGCGACGGTGTAGTGGATGGTCACGGGCCGGCCGGGGTCGTTGAGGTCGCTGACCTTCACGATGTGGTGGTCCAGGACGCTCGCGCTGACGCCGGCCTCCGCCGGGGCGTCCACCGACGTGACCACGAGGACTCCCCCGGCCGGGTCTGTGTCATTGCCAAGGACGTCCACCAGGGTGGAGCCGCCCACCGGCAGCAGGGCGGTGTCCTTCACCGCGATCGGGGCCGAATCCTCCTGTGACGGCACCACGTCCACCCGGATCAGGCCGGTGGCGCTTTGCGGGCCGTTGGTCACCTGGTAGGTGAGGTAGGCGGCGCCGACGGTGTCGGAGGAAAAGGTAAACGTGCCGTTGTCGGCGATGGGGCCGACGGTGCCCGTGGCGGGCTTGTCCACACTGGCCAGCCGCAGTTCGCCGCCGGACGGGTCCTGGTCGTTCTTCAGGGGGGCCACGGTCCCCTTCTGGCCGGCCGTCACCCGCAGGTAATCGGCATTGGCGACCGGTGGGACGGCGCCGGCAGGCTTGACACTGACCTTGATGGTTTTTTCCGTGACCGCCCGGTTGTCGGAGACCTTGATCGTGACGGTCTTGGGGCCGGTGTCCTGGCCGTTGTCCAGGTAGCTCAACTCGCCGTCGGGGGTGAACTTCACCTGGCCGGTGGCGTCGCCGGGCTTGGCCCCGACCAGGAAGATGTCATCGCCGTCGGGGTCGATCATGTCCGCCAGCACATTCTGGGTGATCGACTGGCCCTGGGCCACCACCATCGTGGTGGCGCGCAGCGAGACGGGCGCGGAGTTTTCGCTGTCCGGCACCACTCGGACCGAAACGGAGCCCTTCGCCGTGCCGCCGCGGCCGTCGTCGGCGGTGTAGGCAAACGATTCGGTGCCGGCGGCGTTGGCGTCGGTGGCCATTTGCAGCCCCGTGCCGCCGTAGACCGTTTGCACCGTGCCAAGGCTGGTGGCCGTCGCACTGTCGCTGACCGTCAGGACGTCCCCGTCCGGGTCGGAGTCGTTGTACAGCACGGGCAGCAGCGTGGTGCTGCCGGCCCGTACGCCGTAGCTGTCCGGCATGGCCACGGGCGGGCGGTTCGGCTTGGTGCGGTCCGGCAGTGTGTTCACCACGTTCGGGTCCGAGGATTCCTTCTCGGCGTTGTCCGTGGTCTTTTGGGCGGCGGTGAGGTCCTTCCAGTTGTTCACCAGCATGAGGTTTTGGTTGACGAGCCAGACGTTGCCGCCGGCCATGTCGTTGAGCACCACCACGTCCCGGTTTTGCCGGAACACCAGGTCGGACTGCCCCGACGCCTTGGGGATGGACACGGGCTTGGGGTCCTGGCCCTGGCAGTACAGCAGGTATTTGTTGGCGCCGTTCCACGCCGCGTGCACACACCCGTCCTGTTGCACGGGGGCGATGGCCCGGCCCGTGGCGCCGGACGGGACGGTGGTGCCCTGGCCGCCGTCGAGCGGCTGGACGGCCAGCCCGTGGCCCGTCTCCACGGCGACGAAGTTCCCGGCCGCGCTGCGCTGCTGGACCTTGCCGTCGGCGCCGCCGGGCACCGTGGCCTTTTTGTTTCCCGGCAGGAACAGCGTGCCGCCGGCGGGGTCAAACACCACCGGCTTGTTGCCCACCACGGTCAGCTGCAGGGTGCCGGAGTCGGGGAGGCCGTCGATCGTGGCATCCCTTGACTCCAGGACCGTGCCGTCGGCCGACACCCGGGAGGTGGTCAGGACGGCCGACTTCGCATCGAGGACAAAGACGTCGCTGTTGCCGCCGTCGTCCTTAAGCCCGACGGCGGCCTGCACGTGGGTCTTCTTCGCCGCCAGGGGCTTGCTGGTCTTGTCATTGAACGAGGACACCCCGGCCTGCGGCAGCGCCCACACCTTGCCGGCGGCGGGATCGGCGATGACGGCCAGGTCCGTGCCAAGTGAAACGTGCTTGGAGCCGGCCAGGGCGGTGTCGTCCCCCAGCGCCATGGCGGGCACGTCCACCTGGTTCAGCAGCGTGCCGGAATCGTTGTCCATGAACACCGTGCCGCCCTGCTGGAGCACATCGAAGCCGGACGTGGTGGCCGTGAAGCCGCCGTCCAGCACCTTGGACTGGGCGTTGAGATGGCCCACCATGTTCATGCCACGGTTGGTGACCCAGACGCTGCCATCGTTGAGGTCCACGTCCGCGGTGTTGAACCCCGGGTAAATGATGGCACCCGCCACCACTGCCGCCGAGACCGCCACGGCGGCAGAGGCCGAAAAGAGCTGCCTCCTGCCACTTTTGCCCGCCAGGCGCTGCAAAGCCATGAAAACCCTTACCCCCGCCCGGTCCCCAGGACCGGGTATGCAAATACTGCCGAAAAAGACCCGCCGCGCGAATCCGGACCCGCCGCTGCGGGGCCGGATGCACGGCTCACCAGTTTAGTGTGCCCATAATTCCATTCGGCGTGCAATGGACACTTCTCCCCATGGCAGGCACCGGGGTCCGGGATTCGGCGGTGCAGCTTCGGCGGGCTGCAACCCCGCCAGGCCGCCGAAGCTGCACCGTCAATGTGGCAGGGCGCCGGAGCCGGGGTCAGTCCGGTCCGGCCAGGGCCCGGGAGCGGGTCAGCAGGGCCCCATCCCGGACGGCGGTCCGCCCAGATAGGTGTGTGAGGCCTCCACGTAGCGGCCCACGTTCTGGTAGGAGCCGGGCTCAATGAGGAAGTACGGGACCACGTTGCCGTTTGAATAGGGCGTGGCGCCCGACGGGTCGACGCGGTTGATGTAGCACCTGACCACCATGTTCTGTCCCGGGTACTCCCAATAAGGGGCCCAGTTGCCGCCCGTTCCTTGGCAGTAGTGGTCTGCACTCCAGTCGCGGCTGGTGGGCGAGGATTCGGTGCAGCTGCGCGACACCACGCCGGGATTCAGCGACGTCTCCCACTGTGCGGGCGGGCCGCTCGTGGAGGTGGCGGAGCCGGCCGCGCCGCAGCCGCCGAGGTTGCAGGCCCGCACCGACAGGGTCCGGCTTTGCCCGTTCTTGCCCGTCTGCTCGCTGTAGGACGTGGCCATCCCCACCCCGTTCCAGCCGCTGCCGGTGTTGACCTGGTAGCCGGAGATGGCACGGCCGTTGCTTGCCGGCGCCTGCCAGCTCCAGTGCACCGCGGTGTCACCGCGGCTGCTGGTGCCGCCGTTGACCGACACCTGGGACGGCACACCGTAAGGGGTGACGGCGTTGGACGGGGCGGACGCGTCGCCGGCCGTGGAGCTGGACCCGGTGGAGCCGACGGCGTAGACCGTTGCGCGGATGGACTGGCCGTTGGACGCCGGCAGCAGCACGCCGGAGGACACGCCGCAGTGGTCCGTGCCGCCCAGGTTGACGCAGTAGCTGATCTCGCCGGGTGAGTACCCGTTCATCTGGTTGGCTGACAGCGGCGTGAAGTCCACCCGGACCTGCCCGCCGGCACCACTGGTGTTGGTGGCGGTCAGCCTCGGCGCGTTCATCATGGCGGGCTTGCCCACCGCCCGTTGTGCGGTGGACGCGGCGCTGCGGGTGCCGGTGCCGGCCTTGTTGGTGGCGGAGACGTCGAAGCTGTAGGGCGTCTGTGAGTTGTCAACGTTCACGGTCTGCATGGTTTCCGCGGTCTGGATGGTGTTGACCACGGTGCCGCCGCGCAGCACCCGCAGGGTGTAGTGCGCGATCGGTGCACCGTTGCTGTCCGGCGGGTTCCAGCCCACCTGCAGCTGGCTCTGCGACCCCAGGGCGGTGGCACCGTTGATCTGCGGCGCCGCGGGCCTGCCGGGTTTGCCGGCCGGCACCACGCCGGCCGAGTAGGGGCTGAAGCCGGACGGCTTCCTGGCCTTGTTCCAGGCCTGGACCCGGAACTGGTAGGTGGTGCCGTTGGCCAGCCCCGTCCACGTCAACGTGTTGCCCTTCACGTCGCTCCGCTGGGGGTTCTGCCCGGCCGGCGCCGGGGAGATCTCCACGGTGTAGTGGGTGACGGCCGAGTAGTCGCCGACGGGCGTGTTCCAGGACAACGCCACGGATTGGTCCCCAAACGTCACCATGGGCGCGCCGGGCGCGTCCGGGGCGGCATCGGGCACGGCCGTGGCGGAGGGGCCCGACGGCGCCGAGGTGCCGACGGCGTTGGTGGCGGACGCGGTGAAGGTGTAGCTTTGGGCGTTTTTCAGCCCGGTGATGACGCAGGTGTTGGCGCCGCACTGCTGGCTGCCGCCGGCCCAGGCCACGGTGTAGGAGGTGATGGGTGAACCGTTGTCCGCCGGCGTGGGCCAGCCCAGTGACACGGCCTTGTCCTTTTCTTCCAGGATGCGCGGCGCCTGTGGCGTGTCGGGCCGGCCCTTGATGGTGACGGTGAGCCGGCCGTTGACCACCCGGGCGGCGTCCTTCGTCTTGTCCTGGACGCTGTAGCGGACCACCACGGTGCCCTTGAAGTCCGGGCCGGAATTGACGGTGACGGTGGAGTCCGTGTGGGAGACCGTGATCCCGGCGCCGCCGCTTTCCAGCTGCGTGCCGATGACCTTCAGCGGTGTGTCCGGGAACGGGTTGACGTCATTGGCCAGGACGTTGGCGGTTGCCGGGCGGCCGGCCTGGGCGTCGGGCACCACGTCGTCGTTCGCCACGGCCTTGGGCCGGGTCGACGACGTTGCTGTCACCACGATGTTGGCGGTGACGGGCGGGTTGTGGCCGTCGCTGGCGGACACGGCGATGCTGCCGCTGACCCCCGGCCTGGCGTCCGCCGAGGCCGTCACCGTCAGCCGGCTGCCCGAAAGCGCGGCCTTGAAGCCCGGCGGCGCCGCCCCCGCCAGCTTGAACTGCAGCGGGTCGTTTTCCGGGTCTTTCGCCAGGCGGGCCAGGTCCTGGACGGCGGATTCGTCCTGCGCCACGTCCAGCTGCGTGCCGTTGAACCTTGGCGGCAGGTTCTTTGACGGCGCCGGCGTCACGGTGGTCATGACCGTCAGGGTCGACTTCAGCCCGGCGGGATCGTCCGGCCCGGTGCCGTCCGTGACCTCGAAGGTGATGGAGCCGGGGCCGTAAAAGTCCTGGTCGGCCCGGTAGATGATGCCGTCGCCGTTCCCGGTGGCGGCGTTGGTTGACGGGGCACCGATCAGGGTGATCTTGTCCGCCTGCGTCAGCCTCGGCGTGTGCCCGGCCCGCACCTTGACGTAATCGCTGAGCTTGAGGCTGGCGCTTTGGCCGGCCTGGACCGTGATGGGTGTGGTCTTGGCGAGCACGGGGTACTGGCTGCCCAGCCCGGGCACCCAGATGATGGCCGTGGAGCTGAGCCTGTCCGGGTCGGTGACGGTGTACGGGATCATTTGCGGCGCCTGTGCCAGCGTGACCCGCACCGTGCCCGAGGCAGTCACTGTGGCGGTCTTGGCATGCGCGGGATCGACGGCGACGGACAGGTCCGAGGCCACGCCGTCGGGGTCCTCGTCGTTGCGCAGCACCGGTACGTCCACCGTGTTTTTGCCTAGGGCCTGGGCGGCCGTAACGAAGTCGTCCCGGGCGATCGGCGCCTTGAGCGGGGCGGTGGGGCTGACCGTCATGCGGATGTTGGCCTGGGCCGTGGCACCGGAGGGATCGGCCACGGTGTAGCCCATTGTGGCAATGCCGGATTCCGCGGGCGAGGTCACCACCACGCCGCCCTGGTCCCCCACGCGCGGCTTCATGGCGGACGGGCCGTGGAAGCCGTTTTTCACGACCGCGAGCGGGTCGCCGTCGGGGTCGGTGTCGTTGGCCGTTACGTTGACGGCCACCTGCCGGTTGGGGCGGACGGTCAGGTAGTCGTCCTGCGCCTGGGGCGGGTGGTTGGTGCTGCCCTGGGGCGCGATGCCCACGCGGACGGTGCCCGTGGCCGAGGCGCCCAGCCGGTCCCGCACCGTGTACGTGAAGGTGTCCGTGCCCGCGGAATTGCCCGCCGCGACATAGTTGATGTAGCCGTTGCCGGCGACGGCTGTCCCCAGCACGGGTGCCTTGTCAATTCCGGTGAGCTGGACGGAGTCGCCGTCGGGGTCGATCCCGTCCAGCGGGACCACGATGCGTTCCTGCCCTCCGGCGATGACCCGTCCCTCGACATCCTTCGGGGCGGGCGGGAGGTTGTGGGCGGGGTCGGGGGCAATGATGTTGATGGTGACGGTTGCCGAGTCGGACTGCCCGGAGCTGTTGGTGACCTTGTAGACCGCCGTGATGGGTCCGGGCTTGGCACCGGCCAGGAAGCGCAGGGAGTCCTGGTCCACCCACAGCCTGCCCCGGGAGGCGTCGGGAGCCTGGGTGATGGCAGGGTTCTTGAGGGTGTTGCCGTTGGGGTCGGAATCATTGGCCAGGACGGGGATGCGCACCACGTCCCCGGCCCGGACGACGGCGGTGTCCGGCTTGGCGACGGGCGGCTGCAGGGTTGCCGGGGAGGGTATGCGGACGACGTCAATGATGCCCGTGGACGTGCCGAAGGCGTTGGCCACGGTGTAGTGCAGCTGCACGGGCCGGCCGGGGTCGTTGACATCGGAAATCTTCACGAGGTGGTGGTCCACCACGGCAGCGGACACGCCGGCCGTGGCCGGCGCGTCAACGGACCGGGCCACCAGCACGCCGCCGGAGGGGTCCGTGTCATTGCCCAGGACGTCCACCACGGCCGTGCCGCCGGCCGGCAGCATCGCCGTGTCCTTCACGGCAATGGGGGCCTTGGAGGCGTCGGCGGACACCACGTCCACCCGGATCAGGCCCGTGGCGCTCTGCGGGCCGTTGGTCACCTGGTACGTCAGGTACACGGCGCCCGGGGTGGAGGAGTTGAAGGTGAAGGTGCCGTCGTCGGCCGGGGCCGAGGTGGTGGCCGTGGCCGCCCTGCCCACGCTGGCCAGCCGCAGCTGCCCGCCCGCGGGGTCCTGGTCGTTGGCGAGCGGGGCCACCTTGACGGACTCCCCGGCCACCACGCGCACATGGTCGGCATTCGCCACCGGCGGCACGGAACCGGCGGGCTTGACGTTGACGGAGATCTTCTTCTCCGTGGTGGCGCGGCCGTCGGACACGGTGATGGTGACCGACCTGGCCCCGGAGCCTTGGCCGTTGTCGGCGTAGGTCAGCTGGCCGTCCGGGGTGGTCTTCACCTGGGCGGTGGCGTCCCCGGCCTTGGCGCCGACAAGGAAAAACTCGTCACCGTCGGGGTCGATCATGTCCGAGAGCACATTTTGGGTGATGGACGCGCCCTGCGAGACCACGATGGACGTGGCGCGCCGCGACACCGGGGCGTTGTTGGCCGACGCCGGCACCACGTGGACCGTGACCGGCGCGGACGCGGTGCCGCCCCGGCCGTCGTCGGCGGTGTAGTTGAAGGTTTGGGTGCCGGTGGCGCCGGGCGGCACCGTGACCTGCAGACCGGTGCCGCCGTAGACGGGCTGGACGGTGCCGAGCGCGGTCTTCTCCGGTTCGCCCTGGACCGTGAGGACGTCTCCGTCGGGGTCGGAGTCGTTGTACAGGACCGGCAGCAGCGTGGTGGCGCCGGCGCGGACGCCGAAGTCGTCCGGCTTCGCGATCGGCGGGCGGTTCGGCTTGGTCCGGTCCGGCAGGGTGTTCACGACGTTGGGGTCGGCGGAATCCCTGTTCGCGTCCTGGGCCTGCCGCAGGTTCACCTTCAAGTCGTTCCAGTTGTTGACGAGCACCATGTTTTGGTTGACCAGCCACACGTTGCCGCCGTTGACGTCGTTGAGGACCACCACGTCGCGGTTCTTGCGGAACACGAACTGCGCCTGTCCGCCGGCGTGTGGAATGTCCACCAGCGTGCCCTGCCCGCCGCAGGCCCGCACATACTTGTTGGCCCCCGACCATGCTGCGTGGACGCAGCTGCCCTGCACCACGGGGGCGATGGCCTTGCCCGTGGACGGCAGGGGCAGGACCGTGGCGGCCGAGCCGTCCAGCGGCTGGGTGGCCAGGCCCCGGCCGGTCTCAACCGCCACAAAGGTGCCGTCAGCGGAAGGCTGCTGGACCACGGCGCCCACGGCATCGGCCACGGCCGCCTGCCTGCCGCCGGGCAGGAACAGTTTCCCGGCCGACGGCGAAAACTCCACCGGCTGGTTGCCGGCCAGGGTCAATTGGACATCCTGCAGGCCCGCCAGGCCCGCCACCGTCGTCCGGTCCTGGGAGGCGACGGTGCCGTCGCTGTTCAGGCTGGTGGTGAGGAGCACGCCGGTCTTCGCGTCGACCGTGTAGATGGTGTCGTCCGGCGCCGTGACGGACACCGGGTGGGTCAGGCCGGTGGCGATGGGCGTGGTGGACCTGGCGTTGAACGAGGGCACGTTTTGGGCGGCGACGGCCCACACCTTGCCCTGCCCGGGGTTGGTCAGGGCCACCGTGTTGGTGCCCGCGGAGGCCTGCATCCCGCCGCCGAGCCGGGTTTCCGCCGCCTGGTCCATGAGGGGCAGGTCCACGGGATTCAGCACGGTGCCCCCGGAATCGGACATGAAGACGTTGCCGGCGTTTTGGACCACGTCAAAGCCGGCCGCCGTGGCCGTGAAGCCGCCGTCGAGCACCTGGGACTGGTCGTTGAGGTGGCCCACCAGCCCGTCCGAATGGTTGGTCACCCACACGCTGCCGTCGTTCAGGGCCACGTCGGCGGTGGTGAACCCCGGGTAGGCCATGGCGCCGGCAACCACTGCGGCGCAGACGGCCAGGGCGGCCGACGCCGTGAAAACCTGCCGTCTATTGGTTGAGGTGGGGAGCAACCTGTTAAATGCCATGAGAGACCCTTGCTGTTCCGGCTGATGGCGGCCGGAGGTAAACCAATGGTTGACTGCCGTGCCTGGCGGGCTGCTGCCCCCGGTCCCCCGACCTGCCGTGCAGCGTTCCCGGGATGTCACGCCCGGCACGGATCCGCCGTGCCGCAGCCTGTTCCCGGCGGTGCCGGCCCGGGGTTGGTGGAGGGCGCGGCGGTTCGGTGCACTCTCATGCTACCGGATTGCTCCACTCGGTGGGTTTATCGCGGTGGATTGTTTGCCGGGCAGTGGCGGGTGCGGCTCAGGGGTCCGTTGGGGTGCCGGGGGCGGGGGACGGTCCGGGCGCAACGCCGTCGGGCGTCCTCAGCACGGGGAAAAAGTCCGCCACGGCCTCCACGGCGCTCAGGTCCTGGGTGGTGCGGCCCAGCACGAAGATGGCGCGCTTGCGGCGGTTGGGCACCACATGCCCGCCGCCCACCACGGTGTAGAGCGTGACGGGTGCGCGCCCTGCCTGTGCAAAGGCCAGGCCCCGGACCCAGGTGCGCCCGCTCTCCGGGCGGTGCGGCAGGGCGGTTTGCACGGGAGCCTCCGTAATGCCGTTGCGGCGGGCAAAGTATTCGGCCGTCTCCAGCGCCGACGGCCCGGGGTTGCGTGCCCAGCGGCCCCACAGGGTGCCTTCCCCGCGGTACGGCACCACGAGGTCGCGGGTGCCGTGGATCAGCAGCACTGGCAGTGGCTGTGCCTTGTCTGCAAAGGCCAGCCCGCCGGGACGCGGCAGGGTGGCGCTGACGATCGCGGCGCCGTGGAGCCTGTCCGGAATTTCATGGATCAGCCGGATCACCATCTGCCCGCCGTTGGAGTAGCCGGCGGCGATCACCGGGACGGGCCCGTAGAGTGCGTGGAAGTGGTCGGCCAGCGCGGTGATGAAGGCGACGTCGTCCACCGTGTGGGCGTCGCGGGTGGCATGGTTCCACGCCTTCTTCAGCCCGTCCGGGTAGACCACGGCAACGTGGCCGCCCGCCGCGAGCGTGTCAAAGCTCTTGCCGCTGAAGGACCGCACCTGCAGTCCCGTCTGGCTTGAGCCGTGCAGCACCAGCAGCACCGCCGACGGCGCACCCGGCGTTTCCTGGCCGGCCGCCGTCGTCGTCCAGAACGTGCGCTCCCGGCCGTCGACGGTGATCTGCCGGCTGGTGATGCGCGTGTCAGGCCGGGCCTGTGCCTTCGCTCCCACGGCGGCCTACCTGGCCTTGACCGTGGGGGCGGGCAGCGTTTCCACTGCCTCCTTGATGAGCTTTTCCAGCTGCGCCTGGAGGTACCGCTGCCCGGCCGCCGTCGGGTGGTCGCCGTCCGGCCCCACCAGTTCGGCCACCTTGCCGATGAACCAGCCCTGCTGGATCGGGTCCACAAACAACGCACCGGAGTCCGAGGCGGCCTGTTCCAGCGCATCCCTGACGTCAAGGCGTGCGGCCTCCGGCGCGCTGGTGTACGTGGGCGGCCCCACCACGAGTTCCACGGCGTGCGGGGACTTGGCCTTGACGGCGGCGTAGGCGGCACTCGCGGCCGCGGCAATGCCCGCCTTGGAATGGCCCATGTCATTTTCGGAGCCGAAGAACACCACCAGCTGCGTGTCTGCCGTGACGGCCTGCTGCACCTGGGCGCCAAAGGTTGAGTTGTTGTCCCCGACCGTCACGTAGCCGCTGCCGTTGTGGGAGACGTTGACGACGTCAAAGTTGTCGTCCGGATCCAAGGGTGCGGCGCTGATCAGGCTCGGCCAGGCGTCCTCGGCCGACGACCCGTAGCCGGTGCTGAAGGAATCGCCGACCACCACCACCTTGTGGGGCCTGGACGCCGTGGCGGCGGGGTTCGCGGCGGCGGCATTTCCCGGGTCCGCAACGCCTTCGCAGCCGGCGAGCGCCAGGATGGCCGCCAGGGCCAGCCAGGGCAGCACGCCCCAACGCACCCACCGCCTGCGGTCCATCACACGTCCATGCATCCCTGCCGCCCTTCTGCCTGCGCTTGCCCCGGTTGTCCGGCGGGTCATGGTCCGCACCGGCACGAAGGCCGGCCGGACCCCAGCCTATGCGGGCCACCTTGGCGTTTGCCGAAGAAACGCCACCGGGCCTGCCGGTTCCCCCGCCCGGATTCGGCGGTGCAGCTGAGGCGGGTTGGGCCCCGTGCCCGGATTCGGCGGTGCAGCTGAGGCGGGTTGACGGGGGTCCAGGCCACCGAAGCTGCACCGCCGATCCCGAAGCCCGCCGCGGGGCGGATTCCAGCCCGCCTTATCTGCACCATCGAACCCCAGCGAACCCCAGGGCGGGTCTAGTCGACCACGATCCCCTGGCCCAGTCCGCGCTGGAGCAGCACCGGGGAAATCTCGCCAAAGCCGCGGACATGTTCCATGGGCAGTTCGGTGAGAATGAAGCGGTCGTCGCCGGCGAGCGCCGTGGCCGTGACCGAGTCGATCAGCACGGTGCCGGGCTCGGCCAGTGACGTGAGCCGGGCCGCCAGGTTCACCGTGGGGCCGTAGATGTCGCCCAGCCGGGAAAGCACGCGCCCCCACACCATGGCCACGCGTGCCTCCGGCAGGAAGTCGTCCGCGGCCATGGCCTCGGCCAGCGCGAGCGAGATCTGGGCACCGGCCACGGGGGTCTCGCAGTTGAACAGCACTTCGTCACCGATGGTTTTCACCAGCCGGCCGCCGCCCACGCTGATGATTTCCGCACAGATGTTCTCAAAGCGCTGGACCAGCTTGGCCAGCGTCTTTTCGTTCATGCGCCGGGACAGGGAGGTGTAGCTGACCAGGTCGGCGAAGCCCACGGCACGGGCCAGCGGCAGCGGGGTGTCGTCCTCGTCGCCTTCGCGGCCGAGCGCACTTTCCGCCAGCCCTTCCGCGGCACGGACGGCCAGCCGCTGGATGCCGGCATTGAGCTGGCGCCGGTACGAATACACCAGCAGCTTCTCCAGCGGCTCGATCAGGTTCGGCAGCTCGGACACCACGGCACGCCGGGCCTCGGCATCACTGACGCCATGTTCGGCCACCAGGTCCTCCACGAGGGCCTCGATCTGCCACACGGCCATGCGGTCCGTCATCTGCCCGATGGAACGGGTGACCGAGATGGCGGTTTCCTCGGTCAGCAGGCCCTCACGGACCATGTTGACCACCGTGTTCAGGGCTTCCTGGTCGCGCTGGGTGAAGGCGACGTCGTCGTCCCCCAGGTTGGGAAAGCCCATGGCACGCCAGATCTTGCGTGCGGACAGCAGCGACACGCCCGCGCCGGCGGCCACGGCACGCCGCTTAAGCGTGCGTTCGCCACCCAAAAGCTGCGTTTCAAGGGCCTTCGTCTGACTCCGTGAGGCGGGCGCGAGCAGCGGCACGGGCGGGTCAATTGTCTCTTCCAAGCCTGCGCAGCTCCTTCCCAGTCAAGTGTCTTCTCATGCCGTCCTCATCGGAGCCAACTTCATCAGCGTAGTACCCCGCACCCGGAGCTTGCTGAAAGGACGCCCGGAGCAATTGTGTCCAGACCCGGTGCGTGTGGTTGCGGAATTCCTGGATGTGCGGCACGTCGTGCACGGTCCGCACGCCCCCGGCCACGAGGTGGAACTGCAGGTCCCCCGCGCCGACCACGCGCTGGCGCAGCCTTTGGCGCATGTCCAGGCTCTCCACCCGGGCCAGGTAGTAGTCTTCCTGCTGGCGCCGCAGCCGGCCACGCCGCACCACCACCCGCTGGCTGGTCAGCACATAGCTGGTGTTCGCCCACCGGACCACGCGGCGCAGCGGGTAGCCCACCAGCAGCAGCACCGCGGCCGTCAGCAGCAGCACGATGGCCGGCTGGCGAAGCTGGGGCACATCGGGCGCCCAGGCGTAAAACTGCGCAGGCTGCAACTTTGCCAGTCCCGCGGAAGCCGCCATGACCAGCACCAGCCCGACCGTTATGGGCCAGACCAGGATCCGCGAATGGGGCCGGCACACGAGCTGGACCTGTTCCCCGTCCGCCAGCCATTTACGCATAGCCCACACCGCCGTCGTGCCCGGTGCGGCGCAGGTGCACCACGTCACCGGCACTGACGGCATGCAGCACCCCGCCGGCGTCGCGCAGCTGCAATTCCCCGGCCGCGCCGATCCCCACGGCCGTGCCGTAGAGCATCCGTCCCCCGGGAAGCTCCGCCCGCACGTCCGTGCCCAGCGTCGACATCAGGGCCGATGCCATGGCATGGATGGATTCGCCGCCGGCCAGGGGGCGCAGCACGTCGCCGCCCACGGCCACCAGCCCGCGGTACAGCCCGGCCAGGCGCACGAGGTAGGCGGGCAGCAGGACGTTGCGGTCCACCACGGCCCCGGTTTCCAGTTCCAGCGACGTGGCCGTCTCCACCGGCAGCTCCGCCCGCTGCTGGCTGATGTTCACGCCCACCCCCACCACGACGGCGGCGCCCGCCCGGCCGGCGCCGGGCGCCACGAGCTGGGCGAGGATGCCGGCCAGCTTGCGGCCGTTGAGCAGGACGTCGTTGGGCCACTTGAGGACGGCGCTGGCGCCCGTCTCGGCGGCCACGGCCTGGCACAGGGCAATCCCGGCCACCACCGACAGCCAGGCGTGGCCGGCCGGATCGAAGGCGGGGGCGCCCGGGTGCGCGGCGGCGTCGGAGGGGCGGAACAGCACGCTGGAGATCATGGCCGCCCCGGCCGGAACTTCCCACGTACGGTCCAGGCGGCCCTTGCCGGCCACCTGCGAATTGGCGGCCAGGACGCTCAGGTCCGGCCAGGCGGCAGGGTCTGCCACGGCCGCGGCGGCGAGGTCAACGTTGGTGGAGCCGGTTTCGGCCACCACGTCGGCCCGGCGGAACGGGCCGCGGGGGGCCGTCAGTGCAGAAATGAGCGCAACGTCGTCCAGGGTGGGAAAGGTGCGGCTCATGAAAACAATCCTATCCGGCACGGCGGCCACACCGGCGCCGCAGCGCGCCCCATGGCCCGCGGCGCCCCGGCGGTAGGGGAACCGGCATTCGCCACGGCCGACTTTGTAGGATCTCTACACAGGCACCGGCTGTATCCGTCACTAGACTGACAGTAGTGTTTGCCCTTTTGTGCAGTTCCTACTTAAGGGAGAGCAAGCTGCCACCTATCGAGCCGGAGTACACATGAGCCACGACCTTTCGACAACAGCAGGCAAAATTGCCGATTTCCGTGACCGGCTGGCCCAGGCCGCGGTGCCGTCCGGCGAGGCGGCGGTGGAGAAGCAGCACGCCAAGGGCAAGCACACGGCCCGTGAGCGCATCGACCTGCTCCTGGACCCGGACTCCTTTGTGGAATTCGACGCCCTCGCCGTGCACCGCTCGCACGCCTTTGGCATGGAAAAGAAGAAGCCCCTCGGCGACGGCGTGGTCTCCGGCTACGGCACCGTGGACGGGCGCCTGGTGGCCGTGTACAGCCAGGACTTCAGCGTCTACGGCGGCTCGCTGAGCCAGGTCAACGGCGAAAAGATCGTCAAGGTCCAGGAATTCGCGCTGCGCAACGGCTGCCCGGTGGTGGGCATCAACGACGGCGGCGGCGCCCGCATCCAGGAAGGCGTGGCCTCCCTGGCCATGTTCGCGGACATCTTCCGCAACAACGTGCACGCATCCGGCGTCGTGCCCCAGATCTCCCTCATCATGGGCCCCTGCGCCGGCGGTGCGGCCTACTCCCCCGCGCTGACCGACTACGTGGTCATGGTGGACAAGACCTCCCACATGTTCATCACCGGCCCGGACGTCATCAAGGCGGTCACGGGCGAGGACGTGGACATGGAGACCCTCGGCGGCGCGCGCCAGCACAACGCCAACACCGGCACCTCCACCTACCTGGCCACCGACGAGGCCGATGCCATTGAGTTTGTCCGCGAGCTGCTGGACTTCCTGCCCTCGAACAACCTGGCCGAGGCCCCCGTCACCGAGCACGACCAGGAGTTGGAGCCCGACGACGGCGACCTCGCCCTGGATGCGCTGGTCCCGGACTCCGCCAACCACCCCTACGACATGCACGCCGTGATCGAGCAGATCCTGGACGACGGCCATTTCCTGGAGATGCAGGCCCTCTACGCGCCAAACGTGATGATCGGCTACGGCCGGATCGAGGGGCACACGGTGGGCATCGTGGCGAACCAGCCGCTGCAGTTCGCCGGCACCCTGGACATTGCCGCCTCGGAAAAGGCCGCACGCTTTGTGCGCCACTGCGACGCGTTCAACGTCCCCATCATCACCCTCGTGGACGTGCCCGGCTTCCTGCCGGGCAAGGACCAGGAATTCCAGGGCATCATCCGCCGCGGCGCCAAGCTGCTCTACGCCTACGCCGAGGCCACCGTGCCGAAGCTGACGGTCATCACGCGCAAGGCCTACGGCGGCGCGTACATCGTCATGGGCTCCAAGAAACTCGGCGCCGACCTGAACCTGGCCTGGCCCACCGCCCAGATCGGCGTCATGGGAGCCCAGGGCGCCGTGAACATCCTCTACCGCCGCGACCTGGCCGCCGTGGCGGCCGACGGCGGCGACGTCGAGGCCCGCCGCGCGGAGATTGTGCGCGGCTACGAGGAAGAGCTGCTCAACCCCTACCAGGCTGCCGAGCTGGGCTATGTTGACGCCGTCATCGCCCCGTCCGACACCCGCATCCAGCTCATCAAGGGCCTGCGCGCCCTCCGCGACAAGCGGGCCAGCCTGCCCGCCAAGAAGCATGGGAACATCCCGCTGTGACGAACGAAGCAGGCAAGCCGGCTGAGCCCCCGGTGATTGGGCTTGCCGAAATCCAGGCGGCGGCCGGGTCTCGACAGGCTCGACAGGCTCGACCGGCGGCGGCCAACGCCCGACCGGCGGCGGAGCCGCTGCTCACGGTGACCCGCGGCGAGCCGACGGCCGAGGAACTGGCGGCGGTGACCGCCGTCGTCCTGGCCCTGCAGGGAAGCGCCGTGCGCGAAAAGGCCAAGCCCGCCACCCAGCCCTGGGCCCGGCGCGCCCAGCTGCACCTGCCGCCGCGCCCCGGGGCCGGTTCCTGGCGGCGTTCGGCCCGCTAAATGTCAGGCGGCCGGGGCCTTTTGGCGGGCGCCGCGCTCCTTGAGCAGGTGGACCATCGTGTCCAGGGAGTTGGCGATCCTGTCCGCCGCGTCCAGCACGGCCAGCTGCACCGTTTCGGCCTGGACCGGGTCCCGTTCCATGGTGTCCCGCAACGCCAGGTAGGAATTGCGCAGGGCCACGGCGCCGCGGGCAGGGCCTCCCGAGGCCACCGCCGCCTCGCAGGCTTCCAGCGTGGTGGCGCAGTCGGCGATGAAGGGCGCCAGCTGGCGCATCAGCCCCTCCACCGGCTGCCGGCCGGCCCGGAGCGAGAGCCGGGCGGCGTCGACCACCATGGCGGCCTGGACCAGCAGGTGGCTTTGGACCAGGACGCCCTCGCCCGTGAAAAGCGCGGCCTGCCCCGCCACGGGTTCGGCCTGCGTGCGCTCCAGCGACGCCTGCGCGTTGGACCGGGCCAGGCGTGCGCTGACGCGGGCGGCGTCGATCCGTTCCTTGTTGGGCGCAGGGTCCGTGATGGCCACGAGGTAGCGCCGGTAGGCCGACAGCAGCTCGGCGATCCGGGCCGGCAAATAACCCCTCTCCCAGGCCGGCCACACCACGGTGGCGGCCACCGCCAGGATGCCGGCCACGGCCGTGTCCAGCAGGCGCGGCACGGCCACCGAGGCCGCCGGAATCCCGGCCAGGTCCAGCAGCGCCACCAGGTACGCCGCGGTCCAGATGCCCATGAAGAACGCGTTGGGCGCCCCGGAGAGCCGGACCCCGAAGACAAAGAGGACAATCAGGGCCACGATGGCGTACAGGTTTCCGTGGCCCAGCAAATACGTGGCGGCGGTGCCGACGCCCAGCCCCACGAACGTGCCGGCCAGCCGGGAGCTGGTGCGGTGCAGGGTGGCGGCAAAGTCCGGGCGCAGCAGCAACAGCACCATCAGCGGAATCCAGTACCCCCGGTCGCTGCCGGGCAGCATCCGCGCCAGCCAGTCCGTGGCCGTCACGAGCACCGTCAGCCGGATGGCGTGCCGCGCCACGGCGGAGTCCAGCCGCAGGTTGGCCCGCAGGATGTGCAGCGGCGCCTGCAGCGAGATCCGCACCCCGCCCACCCGGCTGGCCCTTTCTTCCACCCGGCCCTCCACCGCGCCGGGCGTGACCATGCGGGCGCAGGCACGCAGCTGCCCGGCCAGCGCCCGGGCATGCAGCGAGGCAAAGCGGCCCGTGGGTGAGTCCGGGTGCCGGTCCATGACGTCCCGCAGCCGGGCTGCCGCCTCCGCCACCTTGGCCAGGGAGCCATCCTCGAACACGGCGCCCTTGCGCAGCGCGGCGGACACCCCTTCCAGCGCCAGGCCGGCTTCGCGCAGGAGGCGGCGGACGGCGTCGTACGGCCCTGCCTTCCCGGCGCGGTCAAAGCGCTCCAGGCAGTAGCCCAGCGCCATGACCTCCAGCCGGATCCGCTCACCTTCATCCAGCAGTCCGCGGTAGGACATCATGCTGGGGCCGTGCCCGTGGCCGAACCCGGTGATGGTGGCCCGGGCCTTCTCCAGCAGCACGCCGGCGCCGGGGGCCGTCATCTTGGGATGTTCCGAACGGGTGCGCCCGGCCAGCCCGGCGTAGAGGTCGGCCAGGACGGCCCGTTCGGGGGCATGGCGGTGCAGCGGCCAGCCGGCGAGCGCCAGCAGGCTCTGCACCAGCCCGGCCGCGGCCACCACGGCGGCGACCTGCAGGGCGGCGGCCGGTGGCAGCGGAAAGCGGTTGAGCACAATCGCCACGGCCGTGGCCGCGATCCCCACCTGCGCCACGTTGATGCCGAGCGAAAGCAGCATCCCGGTGGTGAAGGCAAACACGGCCACCAGCAGCAGCGACAGGGGCACCGAACGGCCGCACAGCACCGACAGCCCGCCGCCGATCCCCACGGCCGCGGACGTCCCGCCCATCCTGGCCAGCCGGAGTCGGTAGCTGCCCGGACGGTCGGCGAAGGAGGCAAAGAGGGCGCCGACAGCGCCAAACACGGCCATCGGGACGTTGCCGAGCGCCACGCCCAGGAGCAGCGGAATGGCGACCCCGAAGGCGTTGCGCGCCGCAACCACGGGGTCGGACTGGGAAAAATCGAGCCGCAGCGACTTCCTGAACATCACTGCCACTGCCTGGAGGCCGGACACGAAACCCAGTATGTCAGCACCGGTGGCGGCTGGACGGCAGGCCCGCCGAAACGGGCCTGTAGGCTCGGGGCATGACACCTGATCCGACCCGCCTGGCCCGACCGGCCAGCGCCATTGACGACGCCGCCAACGCCTACACCGCGAAGCTGCTGGAACTCGATCCGGGCTTCGCCACGGAGCTGGGGATGGCCGGCCGGGAGACCGAGTACCGGGACTTTTCCCCGGCCGGGTTCGACGCGCAGGCCGCCGCCGCACGCGACGCCCTGGACAGCCTTTCCGCCCTGGCACCGGTGGACGGCGTCGACGCCGTGACCCTGCACGCCATGCGCGAACGCCTGGGCCTGGCCTTGGAAACCCTGGAGACCGGCTGGCCGCTGGCGGAGCTGAACAACATCGCCTCCCCGGCCCAGGGCATCCGCGCCACCTTCGACCTCATGCCCACGGCCACCACGGCCCACTGGGAGCACATTTCCGGCCGGCTCGCCAACGTCCCGGCCGCCGTGGACGGCTACATCGCCTCGCTGAGGGCCGGCGCCGCGCGGGGCCTGGTCTCCGCACGCCGGCAGGTGGCCGCCGTCATCGGGCAGTGCGAACGCCACGCCGCCGCGGACGGCTTTTTCACCAGGCTGGCCGCCGATGCGTCGCTTTCCCCGGACGCGGTGGAGGCCGGCACGGGCGACGCCGGCACCTCCCTCCCGGAGGACCTCGCCGCGGCGCTGGCCGCCAACGCCGCGCTGGCCCGGGGCGCCTACGGCACCCTGGTCGCCTTTCTGCGCCAGGAGCTCCTCCCCCAGGCCCCGGCACGGGACGCCGTGGGCCGGGAACGTTATGCATTGGCGTCGCGGGAATTCCTGGGCTCCGCCGTCGACCTGGAGGAAACGTATGCCTGGGGCGTGGCGGAACTGGACCGGATCATCGCCGAGCAGGAGGCCGTTGCGGACCGGATCCGCCCCGGCGCCTCCATCGGGGAGGCCAAGGCGCTGCTCAATGCCGACCCGGCCCGCCGGATCCAGGGGACTGCGGCGCTGACCGGGTGGATGCAGCAAAAGTCCGACGCCGCCGTGGCCGCCCTGGCCGGAACGCACTTCGACATCCCGGAGATCATGCGCACCCTTGAATGCCGGATCGCGCCCACGCAGGACGGCGGCATCTATTACACCGGCCCGTCCGAGGACTTCTCCCGGCCGGGGCGCATGTGGTGGTCGGTGCCCGAGGGCGAGGACACGTTCACCACCTGGGCCGAAACCACCACGGTCTACCACGAGGGCGTGCCCGGGCACCACCTGCAGATCGCCACGGCCACCTACCAGAGCGGGCTGCTCAACGACTGGCGGCGCAACGTCTGCTGGGTGTCCGGGCACGGCGAGGGCTGGGCGCTGTACGCCGAACGGCTCATGGACCAGCTGGGTTTCCTGGCCGATCCGGGCGACAGGATGGGCATGCTGGACGCCCAGCGCATGCGGGCGGCGCGGGTGGTCTTTGACATTGGCGTGCACCTGGAACTGGCGGTCCCGGAGCGGTGGGGCTCCGGCACCTGGACCGCGGACGCCGGGCTGGAGTTCCTGCGCAAGAACCTGGACATCTCCGCCGGCCAGCTCGACTTTGAATTCAACCGCTACCTCGGCTGGCCGGGGCAGGCGCCGTCGTACAAGATCGGCCAGCGGCTGTGGGAGGAGATCCGCGACGTCCGCGCCGAACGGGACGGCGCCGCCTTTTCGCTGCGTGGCTTCCACACCCAGGCGCTGAACGTGGGCTCCGTGGGGCTCGACACGCTCAAGGCCGCGCTGCTGGGCTAGGGCGTGGGCGCTGGCGGTGGACTTGTCCATGGGGCAAGACCCGGGTCAAGTTGTGCCCCGGGGGTACCGGGGGCACAACCGAGCCCGGGTTGTGCCCCAGCAACCTTTGCGCAAAACCCGCATCGGGCCCGATGCCCGGTACTGCCGATGCGCGCATTGCGGTGGTGCTTTTAGCTACGGCGGACTCCGTGGATCGCGAACGCCGGCCGCGGTCGACGGGCAGGACGGTGCCGGTGACAAAGCCGGACTGCGCCGAGCACAACCACACGGCCGCCGAACTTCGCCGCCACGTTGCCGGCGAGCCCGCTGACGCCCTGCTCACCGGCGGTGGAGGACATGTTGACGATGGCGCCGCCGTCGGCGTTGTGCTGCATGAGCCGCAGCTGATGCTTCAGGCACAGGAACACGCCCCGGAGATCCACGTCGAGGGCGCTGTCAAACTCGGCCGCGTCCCAGTGGGCGGGGTGGGGGCCTGCCGCCGTCGGACAAGTTGTTGACGGCGGCGTCGAGCCGGCCGCGGCGCTGTTCACGGGCAGCAGCACGGACCGCCGCAACTGCGAACTGCACCTGACCGATGCCGGACGGGAGTTGCCGGCCAGGCTGCGCACCGTGGCAAAGGACCACGAGGCGCGGCTGACCGCACCCCTGACGGCAGCCCAGCGCGACGAACCGGCCCGCCTGCCCACCCTGCTGGCCAGGGGCAGCGGCCTGGACACGGAGGCGCACCGGGACTCGGCTGCACGACGGCGCCGCCCCGGCGGCCCGCCCGTCGCGCGCAAACAACGTGCCGAGGGCGTAACAAAGGCGAATTCACAGGTGTAACACAGGGAAACACAAATTATCGGGTGCTATTGTGCCGCGCCTACCGTTGACCCATGACTTCCACCGCCAGCACCCCGAAGGTGTCCCGCCTGCCCCGCTGGGCCGGCAACTTCGGCATCCAAATCATTGCGGGCCTCATCGCCGGCCTCATCCTGGGCCTCGTGGCCCGCAACCTGGGCGGCGACCCCGAGACCAGCCCCAACGCCCTCACCGCCACGCTGACCGTCATCGGCTCCAGCTACGTCTCGCTGCTCAAGGCGGCCGTGGTCCCCCTCGTGTTCACCGCCGTCGTCTCCTCGATCGCGAACCTGCGCCAGGTGACCAACGCGGCCCGCCTGGCATGGAACACGCTGCTTTGGTTTGCCATCACCTCGCTGATCGCCGTGAGCATCGGGATTGTGCTGGGCCTGGTCTTCCAGCCCGGCGCCGGCACCGGCCAGGCCGCGCCGAAGGGCTACGACGGCAAGACCGGCGACTGGTGGGCGTTCCTCACCGGCCTGATTCCGTCGAACTTCATGGGCCTGGCGGCCTCCACCAAGGCCGGCGACGGCGGAGACCTCGCCACGAGCGTGAACTTCAACGTCCTGCAGGTGCTGGTCATCGCCATTGCCATCGGCATTGCGGCGCTGAAGGTCGGCAAGGCCGCCGAGCCGTTCCTGAAGCTGAACGGCTCCGCCCTCGCCGTGATCCAGAAGGTGCTGTGGTGGATCATCCGCCTGGCCCCGCTGGGCACGGTGGGCCTGATCGGCAAGGCCGTCTCCACCTACGGCTGGACCACCATCGGCGCCCTCGGCAAGTTCTCCATTGCCATCTACGTGGGCCTGGCCCTGGTCCTGTTCGTGGTCTACCCGATCCTGGTCAAGTCCCACGAGCTGTCCATCAAGCAGTACTACTCCGGCGCCTGGCCCGCCATCTCGCTGGGTTTCGTTTCCCGCTCCTCGATCGGCACGCTGCCGCTGACGGAGCGCGTGACCGAGCGCAACCTGGGTGTGCCGCGGGCCTATGCCTCCTTCGCCGTGCCGCTGGGGGCCACCACCAAGATGGACGGCTGCGCCGCGGTCTACCCGGCCGTTGCCGCCATCTTCGTGGCCCAGTTCTTCGGCATCCACCTGGACTTCGGCCAGTACCTGCTCATCGTGCTGGTTTCCGTGCTGGGCTCGGCCGCGACGGCAGGCACCACGGGCGCCGTCGTGATGCTCACCCTGACGCTGTCCACGCTGGGACTGCCGCTGGCCGGCGTCGGGCTCCTGCTGGCCGTTGACCCGATCCTGGACATGGGCCGCACCGCCGTCAACGTGGCGGGGCAGGCACTCGTGCCCACCATCGTCGCCAGGCGCCAGGGCATCCTCGACGAGGGGCTGTACAACGCGCCCCGCAATGGCACCCCGTTTGCCGACGACAGCTCCGAGGCGTCCGACGCCGGTCTTCCCGGCTCCCCGCGCGAGCTCGCCAACGCCTAAGGCCGCCCACGGCCCAGGCTGCCACAATAGCCCCCGGCGCGAACCATTTCGGTTCGCCCGGGGGCTTTTTTGCGTGGGTCGCGGCGGGCTGCCGGACGGGAGGGCCCGGACCGGAAACCTTAACTTGCATTCAGTGCAAACTTGCACTTAGTGTAGGAACGTGACACATTCCGCTGCAGTCCCCGCCCAGGCCACCGTGCCTGCCCCCACCTCCCGCCGCGAACTGAACAAGGCCGCCACGCGCGAGGCCATTGCCGGCGCCACCCTGGCCTTCCTGCGCGCCAAGTCGCTCAGCGAGTTCACGGTGGACGACGTCGCCGCCGCCGCCGGCGTGTCCCGGCGCACCTTCTTCAACTACTTCTCCTCCGTGGAGGCGGCCGTCGCCAGCTTCACCCAGAACTACCTCGACACCGTGATCGCCGAACTGGAGTCCCGCCCCGCCGACGAGCCAATCCTGGAATCGGCCGGGCACGCCCTCTCCGCCGTGGACAGCGCCGCCGACCTGGCCATGCTGGCCGAAACGTTCGCCCTGACCCAGGACCCCCAGCTGGGCAGGTTCCAGCTGCAGGCCTGGGAGGAATGCAGCAGCAAGATTGCCGACGTCGCCCGCCACCGCCTGCCACCCGCCACGGACGAGCTCTACATCCAGGCCCTCGTGGGCGCCGTCGTCGGCAGCTGCAAGGCGGCGTTCGGCGTGTGGTTCCAGGAACACGGCAGCGACATCTCCCCCGCCTCCCTGGCGCACCTGCGGGAGCTGCTGGGCACCACCATTTCCCTGGTCCGCAACGGATTCAACAACTAGGTTTTCACCCCGGCCCGCACCCTGCCCGCGCCGGCCATCCAACTCGAAGGACGCAACATGGCTCTCTGGCTCTACCGGCTTGGCCGCTTTTCCGCACACCGCGCGTGGCTGGTGATCGTCGCGTGGGCGCTCATCACGGCCCTGGTGGGCGGCGCCGCGGCGCTGTTCATGGGCACCATGAGCAACAACTTCCAAATTCCGGGCACCGAGACGCAGCAGATGGCGGACAAGCTCAAGGCCGACCTCCCCGAGGCGTCCGGCGGCTCCGGCACGGTGGTTTTCACCAGCACCGACGGCCGGACATTCACGCCCGCCCAGGAAAAGGCCATCTCCACCACCCTCGCCACGGCCCTGTCCGTACCCACCGTCAAGGGCGTGATCGACCCGTTCCAGACCATGGCCGCCCTGAAGGAATCGCAGGCGAAACTGGCCGAGGGCGCCAAGGCGCTTGGCGCCGGCGAGGCCCAGCTGGCCGACGCGAAAAAGACGCTTGACGCGTCCGCCGCGCAGCTTGCCGCCGGCCGGGCCCGGCTCAGTGCCGGGCAGGCGCAGCTGGACGCCCAACAGGCCCAGGCCGCCGCACTGCCGGCCGGGTCCCCGCAGGCCGCCGCCGCCTCCGCCCAGATCGCCGCCGCGCAGGCCCAGCTGGACGCGAACAAGGCGCAGCTGACGGCCGGCCAGGAGCAGCTGTCCGCCGGCCAGGCCAAGTATGGCGCCTCCGCCAAGGAACTGGCCGCGAAGAAAACGGAACTCGCCACCGGCCGGCGCTCGGCCGAGGCGGCCTCCGGGCTGAAGTTCGTCTCCGACAACGGCAAGGCCGCGATTGGCCAGGTGCAGTTTTCCGAGTCGATGAACGCCGTCACGCCGGCCAACCGGCAGCTGTTGCAGGAGAAGCTGAACACCCTGAAGTCCAGCGGCGTGACCGTGGACTACAGCAAGGACATCACCGAGGACGTCTCGGCCCTGTTCGGCACGGCCGAAGTGGTGGGCATTGCCGTTGCCGCCGCCGTGCTGGTCATCATGCTCGGCACCCTGGTTGCCGCGGGCCTGCCCCTGGTCATGGCACTGGTCGGCGTCGGCATCGGCGTGGGCGGGACCATGGCGCTGACCGGCGTCATCGAAATGTCCTCCATCTCCCCCATGCTGGCCCTGATGCTGGGCCTGGCCGTCGGCATCGACTACTCGCTGTTCATTGTCAACCGCCACCGCCAGCAGCTGCTCGCCGGCATGGAAATGCGTGAATCGATCGCCAAGGCCACCGGAACCTCCGGCAACGCCGTCCTGTTCGCCGGCCTGACCGTCGTCATCGCCCTGGCAGCCCTCTCCGTGTCCGGGCTGCCGTTCCTGACCGTCCTGGGCCTGGCCGCGGCCGCCACCGTCGCCGTCGCGGTGCTCATCGCGCTGTCCCTCACCCCCGCCATCCTTTCCCTCATGGGCCGGCGCGTGATCTCCCGGCGCACCTGGGCCAAGCATGCGGCCGCGGAGAAGCTGCGCGCCGCCGACGGCCTGTCCGCCACCGATGCCGCCGCCCGCGACGACGCCGTGGACGTGTCCCGCAGCGGGCGCGGCTGGGGCGGGCTGGTCACCCGGCACCCGGTCATCTCCCTGGTCACCGCCGTGCTGGCCCTGGCCGTGGTCGCCATCCCGGCGGCCGGCCTGCGCCTGGCCCTGCCCGACGGCGGGTCCGAACCGGTCGACTCCAGCGCCTACAAGGCGTACACCATCACCGGCGCCAACTTCGGCGAAGGCATGAACGGGCCCATCATCGTGGTCGGCTCGCTGCCGGCCGGCCTGGACCAGCAAAGCGCCACCGCGCTGAACCTGGACGTGGCCGACCAGCTGCGCAGGGTCCCCAACGTCCAGGCCGCCATCCCCGTCGCGGTGAGCAAGAACCTGCGCACGGCCGTCTACCAGGTCATCCCCGCCGAGGGACCGGCCAGCGCCAGCACGGTCCAGGTGGTCCATGACCTGCGCAGCGAGGGTGCCGCCATCAAGGCCGCCAGCCATGTCAGCATCGGGCTGACGGGCCAGACGGCGGCAAACGTCGATGTCTCGGCCAAGCTGGGCGCGGCGCTGCCGCCCTACCTGGCCATCGTCGTCGGACTGTCCCTGATCCTGCTGATCCTGGTGTTCCGCTCGATCCTGGTGCCCGTCCTGGCGACGACCGGCTTCCTGCTGTCCCTCGTGGCAGCCTTCGGCGGCGTGGTGGCGGTCTACCAGTGGGGCTGGCTGGGCAGCATCTTTGACGTGGCCAACCCCAGCGCCGTGCTCAGCTTCCTGCCCATCATCCTGATCGGCGTCCTGTTTGGCCTGGCCATGGACTACCAGGTGTTCATCGCCTCCGGCATGCGTGAGGCTTTCGTCCACGGCCAGTCCGCCAAGCAGGCCGTCCGGACCGGGTTCCGGCATGCGGCGCCCGTGGTCACGGCCGCAGCCATCATCATGACCAGCGTGTTCTCCGGGTTTATCTTCTCCCACCTGACCATGGTGCGCCCGCTCGGCTTCGCGCTGGCCTTCGGTGTGCTGGTCGATGCGTTCGTGGTCCGCATGACCATCATCCCCGCCGCGATGCACCTTTTGGGCAAGTCGGCCTGGTGGATCCCGAAGTGGCTGGACAGGATCCTGCCGGATGTGGATGTGGAAGGGGCCAAGCTGGTGTCGCTGGCTGAAACCGGTGGCGCCGGGGCCCGGGTTTCCGAAACGGAGCCCGCCGCGGCGCGCTGAGCCGGATCGATGGTGCAGCCGGATCGATGGTGCAGCTAATGCGGGCCGACAACTGATCTGCCCGCATTAGCTGCACCGCCGGTTTCGTACCGGGGCCGGATTCGGGGCCGGATTCCGGACCATGGCCGTATTCGGGGGCGGATCGGCCCGGCGCAGCAGCTCCTACCAGGCGGGGAGCACGGGTAGCGGACCGTCAGCATCCAGGTTGCCGGCGGCGCCGCGGGCCAGCCATTCGAGCATTCCTTCGCGGTCGGAGGAAACCCGCAGGGCGCCGTCGCCGACCACCCATTCCTCGCCTTCTTCCGTGGTCAGGGTCATCCCCGGCGCACCCTTGGCACGCATGGTGCGGACGGCGGCCTCGACGGCGTTGAGCACCGAGTCGGGATCGGCCTCGGCGATGGTCCAGGCGGTGTCCAGGTCGTGGTGGTGGACCACGACTTCGGCAATGCGCAGCGCAACGATGGAGGTTGCCGGAATCTTTTTGCCGTGCAAGTCCACTTCCTCGACCGCCAGCTCCCCTTCCAGCCGCTTGGCCTGCTCGGCAAAGAATTGGGCGGACTCGCGCAGCCTGCCCAGCAGTTCCACGCGGGGCAGGGCGGCAAGTTCGGCGATCTCCTGCGCCCGTGCCTCGCTTGAGGCGTAGAGCTGCTGCGGCTCGCCCGAGGTGGCCCAGTCAATGAGCTTGGCGATGGCGTGGCCGTTCGAGGTGATGTGGGCAATGACATCCGCCCGTGTCCACCCGGCGCAGAGGGACGGGGCCGTCATCTCGGCGTCGGACAACGTCTCGACGGTGGCCATGAACATCTCGGTTTCCCGGCCAAGGCGGGACAAGTCAGGGTACAGGCGTGCGGAATTATCCATGTGCCCACCCTATCCAATGACCCGAGCCGGCGGCAGGCGGGCGGCGCCGCCGATTCATACCAAAATAGTTCCGATCCGGACGCCGCTGCGGCGGCGGGCCATCACTCCCCCGCAGGCTCGTCGACGATCCCCTGGATGATGGCGCCGTAGTGCTGGATGAGTTCCTCCTCCGCAATGTCGCTCCCGTCCAGCAGGCCCAACACGCGGATGCCGGCGCCCAGGCCCATGACCACGCACACCACCAGCTGTGACTTTTGCCGTGCCGGCGAGGTGTCGCCGATCTGCGCGGCCATCCAGCTGGTGTACCGCTCCCGGAGTTCGGCCCGGGCCGCCTCCTGGTCGGGGGCGTCCTGTACCAGCAGCGGCACCATGGACCACGGCTCCGGTTCGCCCTGCCGGCGCCGGCGCAGGATCCTGCGGACCAGCGCAAACCCCAGCGGCTCGTCGAACTCCGTCACGACGTCGGAGCTGGGGACTTCAGGGGCGGCGGCGGCATAAAGCTTGGCCTTGCTGCCCATGACCTTCATGACCATGGCCGGCGAGTATCCGGCGAGCGCGGCCACGTCCTTGACGGTAACCGCCGTGTAGCCGCGCTCGCCAAACAGCTGCCGCGCAGCGTGGATGACCGCCTCCCGCGTGCTGGGCCGGGCCATCAGGCGCCCGCCCGGGCACCGGCTGCCATGGCCGGTTCCGGGCTGCCGCCCAGGTCCAGGTCCACCACGGCCGACCGCGACGACAGGGACAGCTGCATGGACAGGCTGCGCAGGCCTTCAGGCTCCAGGCCCGTGAGGATGTACCTGCCGGCGGCGGGCAGCGGGACCTCGTACCGTCCCTGGGCGTCGCTGAACGTGGACATGACGAATTCCCCGCTCGCCTTGGTCAGCGTGACCAGGGCGTGGTCCAGCGGGAGGCCGCCGTCCACCACCGTGCCGGACAGCGTCAGCCGGAGCGTGAGCTCGATGTCCTCCGTGCTGGAGGAGTCGGCAAAGTCCAGGACGCGGGAGCTGGGGGCCCAGCTGTCGGCGCTGGAGACAATCAGGTAGCGCCCGGACGCCGGCAGGACCAGCGAGTAGCGGCCGGCGTTGTCCGCCCGGCTCCAGTCCGCGGGTTCGCCGTTCGTGTGCAGGGCGTTGACCACGGCCTGGCGGATGGGGGTGCCCCCGGCGCCCACCACGGTCCCGCTGACCACGATCTCGCTTTTCTCCCCCGCTTCCCGTCCGTCCGCCGCGGCGACAGGGTGGGCGACGGCGGCCGGGAGCCCTGCGGCGCGGGCCGCACCGGCGGCACCCGCCGGGGCACCGGCGTCGTACATCCCGGTGGACGTTCCGCCGGCCAGCCCCGGGGCCGTCTGGACGCGCGGGATGAACACGGAGACGCCGATGGAGAGCAGGGCCGCAATGGCCGCGTACCAGAACACTTCCTTGAACGCGTTCTCGGTGGGCAGCGCGAGGGGGCCCACATGGACCACGGCCGAGGTCAGCACGGCCCCGACGACGGCGGACATGGTGGAGGTGCCGACGGCGCGCAGCAGCGAGTTCAGTCCGTTCGCGGACGCGGTTTCCGTGATCGGCACCGAGCGCATGATCAGGGTCGGCATGGCGGCGTAGGCAATGGCCGTGCCCATGCTGACCACCGTGGCGCCGAGGATCACCATCCACACCTCGCCGGTCAAGAAGACGCGCGCCACGTAGGAGACGGCCAGCACCAAAGAGCCGGCGATCAGCGTGATCTTGGCGCCGTACCGCTTGGTGATCGCCGCCGAGACCGGGGCCAGGGCCACCATGGCCAGGCCGGAGGGGATCATGCAGAGCCCGGCCACCACCACGCTGAGGCCGAAGCCGTAGCCGCCCACGCCCGGCAGTTGGAGCTGCTGGGTGGTGCTGAGCATGTTCGCGTACATGGAAAAGCCGACCAGGATCGAGGCGATGTTGGTCAGCAGCACGGGCTTGCGGGCGGAGGTGCGCAGGTCCACCATCGGCTGGCTGACGCGCAGTTCGTAGGGGAACCAGAGGGCCAGGAACACCACGGTGCCGATGAACAGCAGGATCACCGGCTCGCTGGTCCAGCCCCATTCCCCGCCCTTGGAGATGGCCAGCAGCAGCGCGGTCAGGGCGGCCGTCAGCAGTGCCGCGCCGACGGCGTCGAACTTTCCGCGTGTGCGCACGGCCGATTCAGGCACGATGGCCACCACGGCCACGATGAGCAGCACCCCGATGCCGGCGGAGATCCAGAAGATGGCCTGCCAGCCCAGGGATTCGTAGATCACCCCGGCCAGCGGCAGGCCCAGTGCGCTGCCGATCCCGAGCGTGGCGCTCATGAGGGCGACGGCGGAGGCGACCTTTTCACGCGGCAGTTCGTCGCGCATGATGCTGATGCCGACGGGAATGAGGGAGGCGGCCAGGCCCTGGAAGCCGCGGCCGATCAGCAGCATCACGAACGATCCGCCGGCCGCCGCGATGACCGAACCAACCACCATCGTCACCATGGCCACCACCATCATGCGCCGCTTGCCGAACATGTCCGCGAGCCGGGAAATGATGGGCGTGGCAATGGCGCTGGTGAGCAGGGTGACGGTGACGAGCCAGGAGGCGTTGTCCGCCGAGGTATGCAGGATTTGGGGAAAGTCCGGCAGCAGCGGCACCACCATGGTCTGCTGGAGGGCCACCACGGTTCCGGCCAGGCACAGGATGGTGATGACGAGCGAGGTGCGCTTGGGGGCGGCCGCCTTGCGCGGGGTTTTGCGGGAGGTCCTTCCGGCGGTCCTTCCGGAGGGGCTGGGTTCTTCACTGACGGCCAGGTGGGACGGCACAGGCTTCCTTCACGGGTTGGGGGATTGGTGAACGCGCATTCACCAATCCAGTGAACCACCGTTCACCACGTGCCGTCAAACCGTCCCGCGGCGCCATTTAGGCTGGAGCCATGACTTCCTCCCTCATCCTGGCCTCCGCTTCCCCCGCCCGCACCAAGCTTCTGGCCGACGCCGGCATTGCCCACCGCGTGCTCGTCTCCGACGTCGACGAGGACGCTGCGACGGCCGCCGCAGGGCCGCTCTCCCCTGCCGCGACGGCGCTGCTGCTGGCCCGGGCGAAGGCCGAAGCCGTGGCAGCCGCGGCCCCCGGCGGCCTGGTGCTGGGCTGTGATTCCGTCTTTGAGCTGGACGGCGCGGCCTACGGAAAGCCCTGGGAGCCGGAGGTGGCCCGCGGGCGCTGGCGGCAGATGCGCGGCCGCTCCGGCATCCTCCACACCGGCCACTGGCTCGTTTCGGCCCGGCCCGCCACGGACCGCGCCGGCGCCCCGGCCGGGCGCGGGGAGGTCACCAGCGCCGTGGTCAAGTTTGAGGACATCTCGGACGCGGAGATCGAGGCCTACGTGGCCACCGGCGAGCCGCTGCAGGTGGCCGGCGCGTTCACGATCGACGGCCTGGCCGGCGCGTTCATTTCCGGCGTCGAGGGTGATCCGCACACCGTGGTGGGCCTGTCCATTTCCACGCTGCGCCGGCTCATGGCGCAGGCCGGGGTGTCCATCACCGACTTCTGGGCCTGAACCGCCCATTGCTGCGCCCGGCCCGGCCGTCACTTTCGCGCAGGGCACAACTCGCCGCAGGTTGTGCCCCGGGAGCACCTGGGGCACAACTGGCCGCGGGTTGTGCCCCGGGGCCGCCTGGGCACGCCCGCCACGAGATCAGTGGGGTCCTGCACCAGCCCGTCAGGTTGTCCATTGCGGCGGCCCTGGCGCACACCGAATCCATGGATTTCAGGGACCTCCGCATCGCCATCCAGGTCGGCTCCGTCTCGGGCAAGCAGTTGCCCCACCTGGAGCATGCCGGATTTGTCAAGATCAATAAGGCGTTCGTGGGCAAGTTCCCCCGCGCCTCCGTCACGCCCACTCCAGCCGGGCAGGTGGCCTGGTCACAGCACCTGGACACGCGGCGACGGATTGCCGGCGGCCAAGTGTTCCCGTGTGCGCCGCCGTCGCACCGGGCAGGAACGGCTACCCGGAATGACCATTTTGTAGGAACCCCACAAAACACGGCCGCTTCACACGCCGAAACGCCATGGTGCATGGGCCAAACCCTCACAATCAGGCTAGGCTCACTGAAGAATAGAAGGAGTCTCGTGTGACCAACTCACAGCCGGCGGGCGCAAGCCTGCTCCGCAAAGTCCTGATCGCCAACCGCGGCGAAATTGCCGTCCGCATCATCCGGGCGGCCCGCGACGAGGGCATCGCCTCCGTGGCTGTGTACGCTGACCCGGACCGGGAGGCCCTGCACGTGCGCATGGCCGACGAGGCCTTCGCCCTCGGCGGCACCACGGCTGCGGAGTCCTACCTCGTCATGGACAAGATCCTGGACGTGGCCCGCCGTTCCGGCGCCGACTCCGTCCACCCCGGCTACGGCTTCCTGGCCGAAAACGCCGAGTTCGCCCAAAGGGTCATCGACGCCGGCCTGGTCTGGATCGGCCCGCCGCCGGCGGCCATCGATTCCCTGGGCGACAAGGTCAAGGCCCGCCACATCGCCGAAAAGGTGGGCGCACCCCTGGTCCCGGGCACCAAGGATCCCGTGGAATCCACCCAGGAAGTCCTCGACTTCGCCGACGAATTCGGCCTGCCCCTGGCCATCAAGGCCGCCTACGGCGGCGGCGGGCGCGGCATCAAGGTGGTCCGGGACCGCGAGGAAATCCCCGAACTGTACGAATCCGCCGTGCGCGAGGCCGTCGCGGCGTTTGGCCGCGGCGAGTGCTTTGTGGAGCGCTTCCTCGATGCACCCCGCCACGTGGAGACCCAGTGCCTGGCGGACGCGTCGGGCAACGTCGTCGTGGTGTCCACGAGGGACTGCTCGCTGCAGCGCCGGAACCAAAAGCTCGTGGAGGAGGCCCCGGCCCCGTTCCTGTCCGGGGACCAGAACCGCCGGCTGTACGAAGCGTCCAAGGCGATCCTGAAGGAGGCCGGCTACATTGGCGCCGGGACCTGTGAGTTCCTGGTGGGCACGGACGGCACCATCTCCTTCCTGGAGGTCAACACGCGCCTGCAGGTGGAACACACCATCTCCGAGGAAGTCTCCGGGATCGACCTGGTGCGCGAGCAGTTCCGCATTGCCCGCGGCGAGGACCTCGGCTACGGCGACCCCGAAGTCCGCGGCCACTCCTTTGAATTCCGCATCAACGGCGAGGACCCGGGCCGCGGCTTCATGCCGGCACCGGGCACGGTCACCAGCATGGCGCTGCCCACGGGCCCCGGCGTGCGCGTCGACTCCGGCATCACCGTGGGCGAGGTGGTCAGCGGCAACTTCGACTCCATGCTCGCCAAGCTGATCGTCACCGGCGCCACGCGCGAACAGGCCCTGCAGCGGTCCGCCCGCGCCCTTGCCGAAATGGAGATCGGCGGCATGCCCACCGTGCTGCCGTTCGACCGCGCCGTGGTGGTGGACCCCGCCTTCGCCCCCGCCGGCGGCGCCCCGTTCACCATCCACACCCGGTGGATCGAGTCCGAATTCAGCAACAACATCCCCGCCTTTGGCCCCGCCTCCGCCGGTGGTTCCGCGGACGACGCCGGCACGCGCCAGAGCGTGACCGTCGAGGTGGGCGGCAAACGGCTTGAGGTGACGCTGCCGGCGTCGTTCTCCGTGGGGGGCGGCTCGGGCGCAGCCGCGGCCAAGAAGGCCAAGAAGGCCGGCCGCAACCGCACCGCCGGCCCGGCCGCCGCCAACGGCAACGCCCTGACCTCGCCCATGCAGGGCACCATCGTCAAGGTGGCCGTGGCGGACGGCGACGTGGTGGCCGAGGGCGACTTGATCGTGGTCCTGGAGGCCATGAAGATGGAGCAGCCGCTCACCGCACACCGCGCCGGCACCGTGACCGGGCTCAGCGCGGCCGCCGGGGACACCGTCTCCGCCGGCGCCGTCCTGGCCACCATCGAGGACTAGCCCCCTTAACCCCCAACTGGGTCGCAGTTGTTACCGAAATCGCCCCGAAAACCGGGCAAAAACGGTAACAACTGCGACCCAGTTGCGTAGGGCGGGGGTCAGCTGACGTTGGAGACGTACTCCAGGTCGCGGGTTTCCTTCATGACCAGGAGGGCGATCAGTGTCAGCACGCCCATGGCCGAAAGGTACAGGCCCACCAGCACGGTGCTGCCGCCGGCCGACTGCCACAGGGCCACCGACACGAACGGTGCCAGCGCCGCGCCGAGGATGCTGGAGAGGTTGTAGCTGACGGCCGAGCCGGTGTAGCGCACGTTCGTGGGGAACAGCTCCGGCAGCAGCGCACCCATCGGCCCAAAGGTGAGACCCATGAGGGTGAAGCCGATGATCAGCAGGGCCATGACGCCCACGGTGCCCGCGCCGAACAGCGGCACAAACGTGAAACCGAAGACGATGATCGCCACGGTGACCCACAGCAGCATCTTGCGGCGGCCGTGTTTTTCCGCCAGCGGGCCCGCCACCAGCGTGAAGATGCCAAAGAACACCACGCCGACGATGAGCATGATCAGGAACTCGTTGCGGCCATACCCGAGCCCGGCCACGAAGTTGTTGATGGCGTCCGGCGTCATGGTCTTCCCGGCGGCAGCGGCCTTGGCCTTGGCAGCCTCCAGCGTGGCCGGTGCGGTCCCGTAGGAGAGCGTGAAGGTGGTCATGAGGTAGAAGACCACGTACGTGGCCAGCATGACGAAGGTGCCCAGGACCAGCGGGCGCCAGCTCGTCTTGAACACGCGTCCCACGGGGAGCTTGGTGATCTCGCCCTGGTCGATGACCTTTTGGAAGGCGGGGGTTTCCACGAGCTTCAGGCGGACCCACAGTCCGATGATGACCATCACGGCGCTGAGCAGGAACGGGATGCGCCAGCCCCAGGCCGTGAACTGGGCGGTGCTCAGCCCGAAGCTCATGCCCAGGAACAGGGCGTTGGCCAGGATAAAGCCGATGGGGGCGCCCATCTGCGGGAAGGTGCCCCAGATGGCGCGCTTGCCCGCGGGGGCGTTTTCGGTGGCCAGCAGTGCGGCGCCGCTCCACTCCCCGCCCAGGGCCAGGCCCTGCATGAAGCGCATGACCACCAGCAGTGCCGGCGCCCAGAACGTCCAGCCGGGCACGAGTGCGGTGGGCAGGCAGCCGATCAGGAACGTCGCGACGCCCATGGTCAGCAGCGACGCCACGAGGGTGCCCTTGCGGCCCACCTTGTCGCCAAAGTGGCCGAAGATGATGGAGCCCAGCGGGCGGGCCACAAAGGCCACGCCGAAGATGGCGAAGGAGCTCAGCAGCTGCGTCGTGGCGTCGGCGTTGGGGAAGAACAGTGCCGGGAAGACCAGCACGGCAGCCGTGGCGTAAACATAGAAGTCGTAAAACTCGATCGTGGTGCCGATCAGGCTGGCCACGATCACGCGGCCGCGCGAGTTGGCCGTGGGAACCGCGATGGTTTCCGCGGTTGAGGGGGTGCTCATAAAAGTGACTTTCGGATGGATCCTGTGCGGGCGCTGCGGGCCGCACAAGGACCCCACCCACACCCTTGTTCCTTGATCCTATCCAATCCTGTCCAAGCAATGGACAATCCATCTCATCATATGGACGGCCCTTGACGCGGGCGCCGGACGGGGGCGCACGCCCTCACGGCGCCGGCCGCGGCCCGGTGAGGGAGATGTCACAGCGAGTTCACACCGGGTGACCGCCCCGGAAACGGCGGACCCATAGCGTCAATGGCAGCAACTGTTGTCAACGCTGGAGGTCACACGTGAACGTCGACGCAACAACGGGGCCGGCCCCCGCTGCCACAGCCCCGGCTGCGGGTGTGGGCTGGCCGCGCACCAAGGGCAGCTGGATCCACGGCTGGGACGCCGAGGACACGCAGCAGTGGGAGGGCGGCGGCCGCGCCATCGCGACGCGGAACCTGCGCTGGTCCATCGCCTGCGAATTCCTGGGCTTTGTGGTGTGGCAGCTGTGGTCGATCGTGGTGGTCTACCTGCCCGCGGCCGGCTTCCACTTCAGCTCCGCCGAACTCTTTTGGCTGATCTCCATGCCGTCCCTGACGGGCGCCACGCTGCGCATCCCCTACACCTTCATGGTGGCCCGCTTTGGCGGGCGCAACTGGACCATCACCTCCGCGCTCCTGCTGCTGGTGCCCACACTGGGCCTGGCGGCCTGCACGGCCAACCCCGGAACCCCGTTCGGCGTGATGCTGGCCGTGGCCGCGCTGGCCGGGCTGGGCGGCGGCAACTTCGCCAGTTCCATGGCGAACATCACCCACTTTTTCCCGGCCCGGGAAAAAGGCTGGGCGCTGGGACTGAACGCGGCCGGCGGAAACCTGGGGGCCGCCGTCGCACAACTCATGGTCCCCGTGGCCGTCACGGCCCTGGCCGCCGGCACGCTGGGCCTGCCGCTGGCCGGGCTGGTGTGGGTGCCGCTCATCGCCTTGGCGGCCTGGGGTGCGTGGAAATACATGGACAACCTCTCCGGCGCCACGTCGGACATCGCCGGCTCGCTGGCCTGCCTGAAGGAACCGCACCTGTGGATCCTGGCACTGCTCTACGTGGGCACCTTCGGCTCGTTCATCGGCTTCTCCGCCGTATTCCCGAAGCTGATCGTGGACAGCTTCGGCCCGCACGTGGGGTTCACGCTGGGCACCGCCACCATCTCGCTGGCGTTCCTGGGCGCCCTGGTCGGTTCGCTGGCCCGCCCGTACGGCGGCAGGCTGGCCGACCGCTGGGGCGGCGCCCGTGTCACGGTGGCCTGCTTCGCCATCCTGGCCCTGACCGCCCTGGCCCAGCTGCTCACCCTCCCCCTCGGCAGCTTCCCGCTGTTCATCGCCCTGTTCCTGGTGCTGTTCGCGGCCGCCGGGGCGGGCAACGGCTCCACCTACCGCATGATCCCGGTCGTCTTCGCCCTCCGCTCGCGCAGCCGGGGCGGAGGCCCGGGCGGAGGCCCGGACGGGAGCCCGGGCGGAGGCCCCGGCGGAGGCCCGGCACGCCGGGCCGCGGCCGCACTGGGCCTCATTTCCGCCTTGGGCGCGTATGGCGGCTTCCTGGTCCCGCAGGTCCTCAACGCCTCCCGCCTGGCCACGGGCAGCTATGCGGGTGCGTTCACCGGCTTCGTGGCCGCGTACCTGCTGCTCATGGCCGTGACCTGGTTTACCTACCTGCGCCGCTCGCCCGCCGCGTCCCTGGCCGGGATCTGATGGGCACCCCCACGCACTGCCCGTACTGTGCGCTGCAGTGCGCCATGACGCTCACCCCCGCGGCCGGCGGGCCGGAGGTTGCCGGCCGCGACTTCCCCACCAACCGCGGCGGGCTCTGCCGCAAGGGCTGGTCGTCCGCCGCGCTCCTGGGCCACCCGGAACGGCTCACCACCCCCCTCCTGAGGGCGGACGACGGCGTGCTCCGCCCCGCCAGCTGGGACGCGGCACTGGCGCGGGTGGCCGCCCAGGTCACGGCGACCCGGGCCGCCCACGGCGCGGACGCCGTCGGCGTGTTTGGCGGCGGCGGGCTCACGAACGAGAAGGCGTACCAGCTGGGCAAGTTCGCCCGGCTGGCGCTGGGAACGTCACGGATCGACTACAACGGCAGGTTCTGCATGGCGTCGGCTGCGGCGGCCGGCACCCGCGCCTTCGGCCTGGACCGGGGGCTGCCGTTCCCCGTGCAGGACTTGGACGGCGCCCACACCGTCCTGCTGCTGGGCTCCAACGTTGCCGAGACCATGCCCCCGTTCGTGCAGCACCTGCAGGGCGCCCGGGCCTCCGGCGGCCTGGTGGTGGTGGACCCGCGCCGCACCGCCACCGCCGACTTCACGGCCGACGGCGCCGGCCTCCACCTCCAGCCCGTCCCGGCCACCGACCTGGCCTTGCTGCTGGGCCTGTGCCACATCGTGATCCACGAGGGCCTGGCGGACACGGCCTACATCGCCCAAAGGACCACCGGCTACGCCGCGCTGGCCCGCAGCGTGGCGCCGTGGTGGCCCGAACGCACCAGCGCCGCCACCGGCGTGCCCGTGGCGCAGCTGCGCGAAACCGCCCGGCTGCTGGCCGAGGGCGCCCGCCGCGGCGGCAGCTACATCCTGACCGGCCGCGGCGTGGAGCAGCACGTGGACGGCACCGACACCGCCACGGCCGCCATCAACCTGGCCCTGCTGCTGGGCCTTCCCGGCTCGGCATACAGCGGCTACGGCACCCTGACGGGGCAGGGCAACGGCCAGGGCGGGCGCGAACACGGCCAGAAGGCGGACCAGCTGCCCGGCTGCCGCAAGATCTCCGACCCGGCCGCCCGCGCCCATGTCGCCCGCGTCTGGGGCGTCGGGGAAGCGGCGATCCCCGGGCCGGGTATTCCCGCCGTCGAGCTTCTGGCCTCGCTGGGACGGCCCGGCGGGGTCCGGACGTTCCTTGTGCACGGCGCCAACCCGGCGGTGTCGGCGCCCGACGCGGCGCGGGTCATTGAGCGCCTGCGCAGCCTGGACGCCCTCGTGGTGTGCGACTTTTTCCTGTCCGAGACGGCGGCCCTGGCGGATGTGGTGCTGCCCGTGCTGCAGTGGGCCGAGGAGGACGGCACGGTGACCAACCTCGAGGGCCGCGTGCTGCGCCGCCGGTCCGCCGCCGCGCCGCCGCCCGGGGCACGCTCCGAGCTGTGGATCATGGCGGAGCTGGCCGCCCGGCTCGATGCGCCGTCCACCTTCAGCGATGATCCCGAGGCCGTGTTCACCGAGCTGCGGGCGGCGTCGGCCGGCGGTCCGGCGGACTACTCGGGCATCGACTATGCCATGCTCGACGCCGGGGAGGCCGCGTACTGGCCCTACCCCGCCGGCAGCACGGGGACGCCGCGGCTGTTCCTGGATGCTTTTGCGCACGATGGCGGCCGGGCCGCCCTGGTGCCCGTCTCCCCCGCCGTCGCGGGCCGGGGCGCCGTCGCGGGCCGGGGCGCCGCCGCGGGCCGGGGCGCGGGAACCCGGGACGCGCCGTTCGGCGCCGACGCCGGCCCCGGCACGCTGGCACTGGCCACAGGGCGGCTGCTGGAGCACTACCAGTCCGGCGCGCAGACCCGCCGCGTGCCCGAACTCGCGGCGGCCCGCCCGGAGGCGCGGCTGCTCATCCACCCGGCCACGGCCACGGCACGCGGCATCGCCGACGGCGGGCCCGTGACGGTGTCCAACGCCCGCGGCGCGGTGCACTGCACGGCCGAATACAGCACGGCCCAGCGCCTGGACACGGTGTTCCTGCCGTTCCACTTTTCGGGCCGGCAGAGCGCCAACCTGCTCACGTCCCAGGCCACCGACCCAATCTCGGGAATGCCGGAGTTCAAGACCAGCGCGGTCGTGGTGGCGCCGGCCGGAAGGGGCCAGGCATGACACGAATCGATTCAGCCGCGCCGGCTGCACGGGAAGCGGCAACAGGCACGCCGCACGTGGTCATCATCGGTTTTGGCCCGGTCGCCGCCCGGCTCGTCGACGGGCTGCTCGCCGCGGTCCGGACCGGCGCGCTGGCCGTGACGGTGGTGGGCGATGAGCAGCACGCCGCCTACAACCGCGTGCTGGTGGCGGACCTTGGCGTGGGCCGGACCACGGTGGATGCCATCACGCTGGCGGATACAGCGGAACTCGAGGCGGCCGGCGTCGTGCTCCACCTGGGCCGCTGCGTGCGGCGCGTCGACCGCGCCCGCCGGCTCGTGCACCTTTCCGACGGCCCCGCCGTCCACTACGACCGCCTGGTCTTCGCCACCGGCGCCCGGCCCGTGGTGCCGAACCTGCGCGGGCTCAACCCGGACCCGGAGCTGCCGGTGCGGCTGCCGGCCGGGGTCACGGCCCTGCGTGACCTCAAGGACGCCGCAGCCCTGCACCGGGCCGTGCTGGGCGGGCGTCGCGTGGTGGTGCTCGGCGGCGGGATCCTGGGCCTGGAGGCGGCGCTGGCCGCGGCGGAGGAGGGCGCCCGCGTCACGGTGGTCCACCACGGCGCCCACACGCTGGGCCGCAGCATCGACGCCGACGCCGGAAAGGTCCTGGCCGCCGCGTTGCGGGCCCGCGGAATCGAGGTGGCGGCCAATGCCCGGTCGACGGCGGTGGTCCTGGCCGGGACTGCCGTCGGTGGTGCTTCTGCGGGGGATAGTGGGACTGGCGGGGACGGTGGGACGGGCGGCCGGCCTGTTGCCCCGGGGCCGTCGTTTTCGGCCCTGGAGCTCGACGGCGGCGGCACCGTTTCCGGGGACATGCTGGTCCTTTCCTGCGGGGTCCGGCCGCGTACGGAGGTGGCGGCGGGGTCCGGGCTCCGGACGGGCCGCGGCATCCTGGTGGACCATTCGCTGCGGGCACACCACGATCCCCACGTGTTTGCGATCGGCGACTGCGCCGAGGTCCGCTGCCCCGACGCCGGCTGCCGCGAGTGCGCTGGCAGCGCCGGGCCGTTGGGCCTGATCGGCCCCGGCTGGCGGCAGGCGGACTGGCTGGCCGGGTTCCTGGCCGGACCCGCGGAGCCGGCCGGACCCGCGGAGCCGGCCGGACTTGGGGAGCCGGCACCGCCGCTGCCCGCCGAGCACGCGCCGGTCATGCTGCTCAAGGCCCGCGGCGTGGACGTGGCGGCCGCCGGAAATGTGGCAGCCGGGCCGTTTGACAATTTTCCCGCCGGCTCCCCGGACAGTTCCGCTGCCGTGGGTGGGAGCGCCGGGGCGCCGTTGCGCGTCAGCGTGTGGGCGGACCCGGAACACGGCAAGTACGTGAAGATGGCCACCCGGGACGGCGTGTTGGAGGGGTTCGTCAGCGTGGGCATGCCCCGGGCTGCGGCCGAGCTGGTGCTGCTGTTTGAACGACGGGCCGAGCTTCCCGCCGACAGGTCGGCCCTGCTGGTCCTGGATGGTGCAGGGCTGCCGGCGCGCAATGATCCCGCGCGGACGGTGTGCCGCTGCGCCGGCGTCGACCAGCAGGCCATAGCGGCCGCCGTCGCCGGGGGCTGCGCCACGGTGGCCGAGGTTTCCGCCACGACCAGGGCGGGCACGGGCTGTGGCGGCTGCCACGGCGACGTGCGGGCCCTGATCGAGCAGCATTTCCAAGCCGCCCCGGCTTAACCCCACCAACCTCAACTAGGTCGCAGTTATTACAGAATTCGGCCCCGGAAGGCCCCTTTTTCTGCAATAACTGCGACCTAGATGTCCACCAGGCGGCCAGGAGGTTGCCGCTTGCCCCTGCTACATGTGGACGTGGAGGCGGCGGGCCGCCTCTGCAATGGAGCCGGACAGCGAGGGGTAGACGGTGAAGGTGTTGGCGACGTCGTCCACGTGCAGCTTTTGTGCCACGGCCAGCGAGATCGGGAAGATCAGCTCACAGGCTCCCGCACCCACCACCACGCCGCCGATCACGGTGCCGGAGCCCTTGCGGGCAATGATCTTGACGAAGCCGTCGTTGACGTTGCGCATCTTGGCCCGCGCGTTCGTCTGCAGCGGCAGCTTCACCACGTCGCCCTGGTAGCGGCCGGATTCGAGGTCGGCCTCGGAGACGCCCACGGAGGCGATTTCCGGGGAGGTGAAGATGTTCGAGGAGACCTGGGTCAGCTTGAGAGGGCTGACGCCGTCGCCCAGCAGGTGCGCCACGGCGATGCGGCCCTGCATGGCGGCCACGGAGGCAAGCGCCAGCACGCCGGTGCAGTCACCGGCGGCGTAGACGTTCGGCGCACTGGTGCGGGAGACGCCGTCGACCTTGATGTGGCCGCTGGGCGTCAGCTCCACGCCGGCCGCTTCCAGGCCCATGCCGGAGGTGTTGGGGATGGAGCCGACGCACACCAGGCAGTGCGTGCCGGTGACCTGGCTGCCGTCGCCCAGGGTGACCGTGACGCCGTCGTCCGTGCGCTCCACGGACTGGGCGCGGGAGCGCGACAGCACACGCAGGCCGCGGCGCTCAAACACCTGCTCCAGCACGGCGGCGGCGTCCGAGTCTTCGCCCGGGAGCACCTGGTCGCGGCTGGAAATCAACGTGACCTTGGAGCCGAGGCCGTTGAACGCGGAGGCGAATTCGGCGCCCGTGACGCCCGAGCCCACCACGATGAGTTCCTCGGGCAGTTCGTCGAGGTCGTAGATCTGGGTCCAGTTGAGGATGCGTTTGCCGTCCGGCCGGGCCGAGGGGAGCTCGCGGGGGTGGGCGCCGACGGAGACCAGCACGGCGTCGGCCTTGAGGATTTCCTTCGTTTCCCCGCGGTCCACCTCGATGGTGTGGGGATCGAGCATGCGGCCGGTGCCGATGATGATGGTCACGCCCAGCGCTTCGAGGCCGCCGCGGATGTCCGTGGACTGCTCCTTGGCCAGCTTCATCACGCGCTGGTTGACCTGCTGGAGATCGGCGCGCAGGGCATCCTTCACGTCGTCGGCATTGAAGCTCACACCCAGTTCGGCGGAGTCAATGCTGCGGTTCATGGACTCGGCCGTGGCAATGAGCGTCTTGGAGGGGACCACGTCGGTCAGCACGGCGGAGCCTCCCAGGCCGGCCCGCTCCACGATGGTCACCTTGGCGCCCATCGAGGCTGCGACCATGGCTGCTTCGTAGCCTCCGGGCCCGCCTCCGAGGATCGCCAGGCTGGGGACGGCAAAGGGCTGGTTTACATCTTGATCGCTGGTCACAATTGAACATTCTCGCCTATTCGGGCACAGGCACCAAGTTCTACGAGGTGGCGAATTTTGCGGCCGGCCGTCCCTTGGCGTGGCCCGCGCAGTTGCCGGTAGGTTGGTCTGGTGAACACCCAAGAAACTTTCCCCGAAACCGACCCCGCGGAGCTGGCCCGCCAGGCTGCCGCCCACATTGCCCAGGCCACCGGCGTCGAACAGCATGACCTGGCCCTGGTGCTGGGCTCCGGCTGGGGCGAGGCGGCAGGTCTCATCGGCGAGACCACGGCCACGCTCAACGCCGCCGAGGTGCCCGGCTTTTCCGCCCCCGCCGTCGTGGGCCATGTGGGCACCCTCACCTCGATCCGCACCCCCGACGGCCGGAACGTACTGGTCCTGGGCGCGCGGACGCACTTTTACGAGGGCAAGGGCGTGCGCGCAGTGGTGCACGGGGTGCGCACGGCAGCGGCCGCGGGCGCCAAGACGGTGGTGCTGACCAACGGCTGCGGCGGCCTGAACGAGGCCTGGGCGCCGGGCACGCCGGTGCTGATCAGCGACCACATCAACCTCACCGCCACCTCGCCACTTGAAGGCGCCACCTTCGTTGACCTGACGGACCTCTATTCCGCCCGCCTGCGCGCCGTGGCCCGCGAGGTTGACCCGTCGCTGGACGAAGGCGTCTACGCCCAGTTCACGGGGCCGCACTATGAAACCCCCGCCGAGGTGCAGTACTCGAAGCGGATCGGGGCCGACCTGGTGGGCATGTCCACCGCGCTGGAGGCCATTGCCGCCCGCGCCGCCGGAATGGAGGTCTTCGGCATCTCCCTGGTAACGAACCTTGCCGCCGGCATCAGCCCCGTCCCGCTCAGCCACGCCGAAGTGCTCGACGCCGGCCAGGCCGCCGGCCCGCGCATCTCCCGGCTCCTCGCGGACATCATCGCCCGGCTGTAGGGCCGGTTTCGTTGGGTGCCGGCCGTGGGGAACGGGCCGTGGTGGGCCGGCAGGGCGCCGTCGCGACCTTATGCGCCGAATCCATCCGCGGGTTTTGCGCATAACGACACTCTTATTTGTTTATGCGCCGGACCCGGCCCGGGTTTGGCGCAACTTGTCCACTGGCGCCAAACTGGCAACGGGTCCGGCGCATAACGGCACGGGCCCGCCACCCCGGCCGCAGCGCAGAACGGCACGCAGCCGCTAGATTGGTTGCGTGACCCATTCTTCGCAGACCCGTTCCGAGTCCACGGCCGCACTCGAAACTGCCGCCCTGACTGCCGCGGCCTCCCAGTGGGCCGCCCACGATGCCGACCCCGGAACGGCGGCGCAATTAACAACACTCGCGCGCCGCGCGGCCCACACCCCGGAGGCGGCCGCCGAGCTCGCGGACAGCTTTGACGGCAACCTGCAGTTTGGCACGGCCGGGCTCCGCGCCGTCATGGGGCCGGGCCCGAACCGGATGAACCGGACAGTGGTGCGCCGCGCCGCCGCGGGGGTGGCCGCCCACCTGCTGGACCTGGCCCGGCAGGCCGCGCCGGAATACACCCCGCGCGCCGTGGTGGGCTACGACGCCCGGCACAACTCGCGGGACTTCGCCCGGGACACGGCCGCCATCTTCACGGCCGCCGGCATCGAGACATTCCTGCTGCCGGCTCCCCTGCCCACGCCGGTGCTCGCGTTTGCCGTCCGCCACCTGGACTGCGAGGCCGGCGTCATGGTCACGGCCAGCCACAACCCGGCCAAGGACAACGGCTACAAGGTCTACCTCGGCGGCCGCGCCGTGGCGCCGGAGGCCCGCGGCGTGCAGATCGTGGCCCCGCACGACGCCCAAATAGCCGCCCACATCGCCGCCGTGTCGCACACCGCGGAGGCCGGCGACACGTCCGCCATCGCGCTGGCGGACAAGGGCTGGACAGTGCCCGGCGCGGACCTTGTGGACAGCTACAAGGCTGCCGTCACGGCCCTCGCCGACCCGGAAAAGTTCCCCGCCCGTGACCTGCGCATTGTCCACACGTCCATGCACGGCGTGGGCCACGAGACCGCCCTGGCCGTGCTGGCGGGGGCTGGCTTCACGGACATCCACCCCGTCCCCCGGCAGTCCGCCCCGGACCCGGACTTCCCCACCGTCGCCTTCCCCAACCCGGAGGAGCCCGGGGCACTGGACCTGGCGTTCGCCCTGGCACACGAGGTGGGGGCCGACGTCATGCTGGCCAACGACCCCGACGCCGACCGCGCCGCCGTCGGCGCCCTGGACCCGGCCACCGGCCAGTGGCGCAAGTTCCACGGCGACGAGGTGGGTGCGCTGCTCGGCGCCCACCTGGCCTCCCGCGGCGGCCGTGCCGAAAAAGGTGCGACGCCGGATGCCTCCCGGGTGCCCGTGTTCGCCAACTCAATTGTCTCCAGCAGGCTGCTGGCCCGGATTGCGTCCGCCGCGGGCTACCTGCACGTGCAGACCCTCACGGGCTTCAAGTGGATCTCGCGGGTGCCCGGCCTGGCGTACGGCTATGAGGAGGCGCTGGGCTACTGCGTGGCTCCCGAGGTGGTGCGGGACAAGGACGGCATGTCCGCCGGGCTGCTCATCGCCGAGATGGCCGCTGCGCTCAAGGCGGAGGGCCGGACGCTGTTTGACGTGCTGGACGACCTCGCCCTGGAGCACGGGCTGCACGCCAGCGACCAAATCAGCATCCGCGTGGAGGACCTTGGCGAAATCACCGCCATGATGGCCCGGCTGCGCGCTGAGCCGCCCGCATTCTTTGACGGGTCCCCCGTGTCCGGGTTCACCGACATGTCCGTGGCGACGGCGGAACTGCCCGCCACCGATGCCCTGCTGTACCTGACGGGGAAGGGCAGCCGGGTGATCGTGCGGCCCAGCGGCACCGAGCCCAAGCTCAAGTGCTACCTGGAGGTCATCGTGCCCGTGGCCGGGCGCGCGGAGCTGGCGGCGGCGCGGCGTGAGGTCTCCCGTGCGTTGGCGGCTGTCTCGGCCGATGTCAGGGCTGCGCTCGGCCAATAACGGGACTGCGTTCCAGGGCCGTTGACCGCTGCCCGCGCCGCTGCCTGCGTGGGCCGGCGTTCCGGGGCCGTTGACCGCTGCCCGCGCCGCTGCCTAGGCTTGATTACAGGCAATTCGCGGCACGGGATTGGAGCGGCCCGATGGCAAACCGCAACAGGCGGCCGAGTGCGCGCGACCATGCCCTCGAAGTGGCCAGGTACCGCGACGTCCGGGACGCCGCGGCCACGCCGATCCCGGTCGACGAATATTCCCAGGCGGCGGGCCGCACGCTGGATGCGGAGGGTGCCGTGCAGGACACCGCACCGCCGCGTTTCCACGAATCAGACCAGGTGTGGGAGGTTGCCAACAACGCCGTTGAGGCGGCCATGGCCCGCGGTGACTTTGACAACCTGGCCTACGCCGGCAAGCCCATTCCAGGCCTGGGCGGCACCGACGATCCGGACTGGTGGATCAAGGGCCTGCTGCAACGTGAGCATGTCAGCGGGCTCGGTCCCCCGGCTCTCATGCTCCGCAAGGAAGACGCCGAACTTGAGCAAACCCTGGACGCCGAATTCTCCGAGGCGCAGGTGCGTGCCATCCTGGCCGACTTCAACCACCGGATCATCGAGGCCCGCCGACAACTGATGGGCGGCCCGCCTGTGACCACCCGGCTGCGGGACATCGAGGCGGAACTCGCCGCATGGCGTGACCGGGCCGCGGCCCGCCGGCCCGCAACCCCCGCCCCGGCGCCCGAGCCTGCCCGGGGCAGCCGCATGGCACGGCTGTTCCGGCGCCAATAGCTCGGTGCCAACGGGCCGCAACACACAGGCTGAAGGAAAACGGCCCCGCCGCGGCACGCGCTAGGGTAAAGCCATGCCCACGGCCCGCATGGAAGGGACTGTCCGATGAACCAGCACGCCGCGAACGCCGGCACGGCCCTTGCCCGTGCCGGGTCACCGTCCCCGGAAGAGCCGCCCAAGCCCGAGGAGCGCAAGCCCGAGGAGCCGCACAGCCTGCCGGCCCGGTCCTGGAAATACGTGGCCAAGCGGGCGGTTGGGGAGTTCAGCTCCGACGGCTGCACGGACCTGGCCGCCGGGCTGACCTACTACGGGGTCTTCTCGCTCTTTCCGGCCATCCTGGCCCTGGTCTCCATCCTGGGGCTGGTGGGCCAGGCGCAACAAACCACCACGGTGATGCTGGAGCTGGTGGGGCGGCTGACCGACAAGGAGGTGGCGGACACCGTTGGCGGGCCCATCAGGGCGCTGGCGTCATCATCCGCCGCCGGCTGGACGTTCGCGCTCGGCCTGGTCACGGCCCTGTGGTCGGCGTCCGGCTATGTGGGCGCCTTCAGCCGGGCCATGAACCGCGTCTACGGAATCCCGGAGGGCCGCCCGGCCTGGAAGCTGCGGCCCGCCCTGCTGCTGGTGACCCTGGCCGCCGTGCTGCTGGCGGTGGCAATCGCCCTGATGCTGGTCCTCTCCGGGCCGGTGGCCAAGGCCATTGGCGGCGTCATGGGCGTGGGCGATGCAACCCTTTCGGTGTGGAACCTGGCAAAGTGGCCGGTGGTCGCCGTCCTGGCCATTGTGCTGATCGCGGTCCTGTACTACTTCACCCCCAACGTCCGCCAGCCCAAGTTCCGCTGGATCAGCATCGGGGCGGCCGTGGCCCTGGTGGCCATGGTCGTGGCGTCGGTGGGTTTCGGTTTCTACGTGGGCAACTTCTCCCGGTACGACAAAACCTACGGCACCATTGCCGGGATGATCGTGCTGCTGCTGTGGATCTGGATCCTGAACCTGATGCTGCTCTTCGGTGCCGAGGTGGACGCGGAACTGGAGCGCGGCCGCCAGCTCATGGCCGGCATCAAGGCCGAGGCCTGGCTTCAGCTGCCGCCCCGGGACACCGCAGCCAGCGTCAAAAGGCGCGAAAAGGAGGAGCAGCTCGTGGCTGAGGGCAGGTCCCTGCGCCGGCAGGCAGCCCCCGACCCCGTTCCCAGCGCAACCCCGGAAAAGCACGCCCTGTGGTGGACCGCGGGGGTGGGCGCCGCCGTCGTGCTGGTGGCAGCGGTGCGGCGGCGGAACGGCGCAGCCAGGACAGCACGGGAAAGGGCACACAATGGACGTTGAACATTTTGACCTCGTCATCGTCGGCACCGGCTCGGGCAACACCATCCCCGGCCCGGAATTCGACGCACTGCGCATCGCCATCGTCGAGGACAACCTCTTCGGCGGCACGTGCCTGAACGTAGGCTGCATCCCCACCAAAATGTTTGTCCATCCCGCCGAACTCGCCGACGCCCCGCGCCACGCCCGGCCCCTCGGCGTCACCACGGAGCTGCACGGCGTGGACTGGGCCGGCATCCGCGACCGCATCTTCACCCGCATCGACGCCATTGAGGCGGCCGGCCGCAGCTACCGGGAGGGGCCGGCGAACCCCAATGTCACGGTGTTCGCCGGCCACGGCAGGTTCACGGGCCCCCGGACCCTGGCCGTCCACCTGCACGACGGCGGCACCACGGTGATCTCGGGCGCCCGGTTTGTGCTGGCGGCCGGGTCCCGCACCGTGGTGCCCCCTGTCGAGGGACTGGACGCGGTCCCGTTCCACACCTCGGACACCGTCATGCGCATTGACCGGCTCCCCGCCAGTGTGGCGATCCTGGGCGGTGGCTATATCGCGGCGGAGTTTGCCCACATCTTTGCCTCGTACGGCTCCCAGGTCACGCAAATTGTGCGCGGCCCGGCCCTGCTGCGCCACCACGACGCGGACATCTCCAAGGTCTTTACGAAGGAGGTCTCGGGCCGGTACACCGTCCTGCTGGAGACGGTGCTTGAGAAGGCGGCGCAAGGGGGTCCCGGCGTCGAACTTCAGCTCAAGGGGCCCAACGGGACATCCTCCGTGGCGGCGGAGCTGCTCCTCGTGGCCACGGGGCGGCGGCCCAACTCGGACACCCTGGACGTGGGGAACGCCGGGGTTGACGTGGATTCGGAGGGCAGGGTGGTGGTGGACGCCTTCCAGCGCACCACGGCCGAGGGGATTTTTGCGCTGGGCGACCTCTGCTCCGACTACCAGCTCAAGCATGTGGCCAACCATGAGGCGCGCGTGGTCAGGCACAACCTGCTCCACCCCGACGCGATGATGGAGGCAGACCACCGCTATGTGCCGGCCGCGGTGTTCAGCGAGCCGCAAATCGCGTCCGTGGGGCTGACGGAGGAGGAAGCCCGGGCGCAGGGCGTGGCGTACGCGGTGAAAAGGCAGGACTATGCGGACATCGCGGCCGGCTGGGCACGGGAGGACAAGGGCCACTTCCTGAAGGTGCTGGCGGATCCGGCGACCGGGCTGCTGCTGGGCGCACACGTCATCGGCCCGGAGGCGGCCACCGTGATCCAGCCGCTGATCCAGGCGATGAGCTTCGGGCAGGCCGCGCACGATGTCGCCCGCGGCCAGTACTGGATCCACCCGGCCCTGAGCGAGTTGGTGGAGAATGCGCTGCTGGGGCTGCCGGAGCCGGGGCCGGAGGGGTAGCCGGGCGGGGGCGCGTGGCCGGGCGGCATCACTGACATCGGGGACAACTCGCGAGAACGGTGTTGGCCATCACCTTCCTCGCGGGTTGTCCCCTTCCTCGGCGAAGTGGGGCGGCCCGGGAGGCATCGTCACTCCCGGATTTTCTGCAGCGCGCCACCCTTGTGCATGGCGATGTGGTCTGTCTTGCTGCTCTTGATTTCATATTGCGGGTCCTCGGGCGTGCAGCGGCGCATGTGCCCCTTGTAGTCGACGTCGCGGGTGTGGACCTTGGTGATGGTCCCTTCCACCCAGCCGGCCTCCGAATTCCACCGCACGTGGTCGCCCACCGAAAATTGATGTGCCATGGTAGCGATTGTGCCTGCTCCCGCCGGGGAGGGCAACGGCGGGAGCAGGCGACGCCGGGCGTGGGCCGGGCGGGGCCGGGCCGGTGCTACAGCTCGACCTCAACGGCACCGTCGACGACGCGCACCGGGTAGGTGCCCAGGCGCAGTTCGGGGTTGCCCAGGCACTCGCCCGTGGCCAGGCTGTAGACCTCCTTGTGAAGGGGCGAGGCGATGGTGTGGGTGGTGCCGCGCGAGCCGACAATGCCGCGTGCCATGACGTTGGCCCGGGTGGCCGGATCGGCGTGGGAGACGGCGAACACGCTGCGCTCCCCCACCCGGAACAATGCCACCTGGCGGCCGCCGATGAGAGCGGCCTCGCCCCAGGAATCGTCCAGCTCGGTGAGCGGGCAGACCCGGTGCCACGTGGCCGCAGCCCGCGGCGCGGAATGCGGCGCAGCGTGCCGGGCGCCGCCGTCCGGCACCGAGTGCAGGGCGGAGCCGGCTTCCACGCGGGTTTCCATCAGCGTTTCCATATGCGTTTCCTTATTGCTCGGGGCACGGGCGGCTCGGGGCACGGGTGCCGGGGATCCAGTCGATGGGAAAGACACTACGGACGCCGTGTTTCACCCTCCCTCCCGGTGCATGACAAACACGTAAACCTTCCCTCACCGGGACCCGGGGCCGTGCCGTGAGGTGAAAGTTAACGCGCCGAAACATAAGCGAAACGGCGGGGCAATCCCCGTTCCCTAGCCTTGTATCCAACGTGGCACCACACCGTGGACCACGTCCAGGCCCCCCGGCCGTAGGAAAAGACTGAAAGGGCTGGCACATGAGCGCACCAACAGCACCAATGGCGGCAGGCACTTCCGCCGCAGAAGCACCCCGGCACGTCGTCGTCGTGGGCGGCGGCCCCGCCGCACACCGCTTTGCCGAGGCAATGCACGCCCGCGGAGTGGACGGCTGGCACGTGACGGTCCTGGCCGAGGAAGTCCACGCCCCCTACGACCGCGTGGCACTGAGCCGGGCCCTGACCGAGACGGAAACAGACCTGTCCCTGGGCGATGCCGGACTCTGGGAGCACCCCGCCATCACCCTGTCCACGGGCAGCCGCGCCGTCAGCTTCGATCCCGCCGCCCAGACCGTCACCACCCGGGCACAGGACGGCGCCGAAACCACCCACGCCTACGACCAGCTGGTCCTGGCCACCGGCTCCAACGCCGCCCGGCTCCCCATCCCCGGCGCCGAGGCCAGCCACGTATACCGCACCCTCGACGACGTCTGGGCACTGAACCGCGAAACCGCCCGCCTCAAGCAGCAGCTGGGCCGGCCGGTCCGGGCCGCCGTCATCGGCGGCGGTCTCCTCGGCCTCGAGGCAGCCGCCGGCCTCATCACCCTCGGCGCCGACGCCACCGTCATCAACGGCGCCGACTGGCTCATGAACACCCAGCTCGACGAGGGCGCCGGCCAGGCCCTGGGCCGCCTGGTCGCCGCGAAGGGCATGTCCGCCACCGCCGGCGTGTTCCCCTCCGCCATTGAAACGGACGACGCCGGGCAGGTCACCGGGGTGCTCATGGCCGACGGCGCCGTGGTCCCCGCCGACCTGGTGGTCGTGGCGATCGGCGTGCGGCCGCGCGACGAGCTGGCCCGCGGAGCCGACGGCGCGGCGGCCCACGGCCTGTCCCTGGGCCCGCGCGGCGGCGTCGAGATCGACGATGCCTGCGCCACCTCGGTCCCCGGCGTCTGGGCCATCGGCGAGGTGGCCAGTTTCGGCGGCATGTGCCTGGGCCTCGTGGCTCCTGCCAACACGATGGCGGAGATCGTGGCCGACCGGCTGCACGGCGGCACCGCCACCTTCCCCGGCTTCGACACCGCCACCAAGCTCAAGCTCTCCGGCGTGGACGTGGCCAGCTTCGGCGACGCCTTTGCCACCACGGAAGACAGCCTGGAAGTGGTCTACGCCGACCCTGCCCGCGGCGTGTACCAAAAGATCGTCACGAGCGCCGATGCCAAGACGCTGCTGGGCGGCATCTTTGTCGGGGACGCGTCGCCCTACACCAGCCTGCGCCCGCTCCTGGGCCGGGAACTGCCGGCCGGGCCCGGCGCGTTCCTATCGGCAGCCGGCGGAGGGGACGCGCCCGCCGTCGAACTTCCCGACGACGCCATCCTGTGCTCCTGCAACAACGTCTCCGCCGGGGCCATCCGCGACGCCGTCAATGGCTGCGGCACTTGCGAGGGCGCCGAGCCCGTCCGCGATGTGCCCGGCCTGAAGGCGTGCACGCGGGCCGGCACCCAGTGCGGCTCCTGCGTGCCGCTGCTGAAAAAGCTCATGGAGGGCGAGCTGGCCAAGTCCGGCATCGCCGTGTCGAAGGCGTTGTGCGAGCACTTCGACATGTCCCGGGCCGAACTCTTCGAGGCCGTCCGCGCCCTGGAGCTGCGCAGCTTCCCGGAGATCCTGGCCCGGTTCGGCGTGGACGGGGCCGGCAGCGGCTGCGACATCTGCAAGCCCACCGTGGCCTCCGTCCTGGCCAGCCAGCACAGCGAATACGTGCTCGACGCCGGCCGCGGCACCCTCCAGGACACCAACGACCGCGCGCTGGCCAACATGCAAAAGGACGGCAGCTACTCGGTGGTCCCGCGCATCCCCGGCGGCGAAATCACCCCGGACAAGCTGGCCGTGATCGCCGCCGTCGCCCAGGAGTACGGCCTGTACACGAAGATCACCGGCGGGCAGCGGATCGACCTGTTCGGCGCCCGGCTGGAGCAGCTGCCGGCGATCTGGAAGGTCCTCACCGACGCCGGCATGGAGTCCGGGCAGGCCTACGGGAAGTCGCTGCGCACCGTGAAGTCGTGCGTCGGTTCCACCTGGTGCCGCTTTGGGGTGCAGGATTCGGTGGCCATGGCCATCGCGCTCGAGCTGCGTTACCGGGGCCTGCGCAGCCCGCACAAGCTCAAGCTGGGCGTCTCCGGCTGCGCCCGCGAATGTGCCGAGGCCCGCGGCAAGGACGTGGGCGTCATCGCCACCGCGGACGGCTGGAACCTGTACGTGGGCGGCAACGGCGGCGCCACCCCGGCCCACGCGCAGCTGCTCGCCAAGGACCTGGACGACGCCACGCTCATCAGCTACATCGACCGCTACCTGATGTACTACATCCGCACGGCCGACCGCCTGCAGCGCACCGCCCGCTGGCAGGAGGAGCTCGACGGCGGCCTGGCCCACGTGGTGGACGTGGTGGTCAACGATTCGCTCGGCATCGCGGCGGACCTCGAGGCGGCCATGGCACGGCACGTGGACAGCTACGAGGACGAATGGGCCGCCACCCTCGCGGACCCCGAACGGCTCAAGCGCTTCCGCTCCTTCATCAACGCCCCGGAAGCGGCCGACGACGAGATCGCCTTTGTGCCCGAGCGCGGCCAGGTGCGCCCGGCCACCGTGGCGGAAAAGGCGGAAGGCCCGGTGCTGATCGCCACCCACATCCCCGTCCGGGGCGCCGGTCCCGGCCGGAACTGAGCCCGGAATGGCACGGACGGAATGGCACGGACGGAATGGCACGGACGGATTGACCCAGAAGGCAGGCACACCATGATGAAGCGCAACCGCACCGGCCGGATCACCCTGGTCGGCGGCGGCCCGGGCCCGGCCGACCTCCTCACCGTCCGCGCCGTCAAGGCCCTGGCCACGGCGGACGTCGTGTACTTTGACCGGCTCGGCCCCACCCGGGACCTGGCGGAGCTGGCACCCCACGCGACTTTCGTCGACGTCGGCAAGACGCCCGGCCACCACAAGGTCCCGCAGGAGGAGATCCAGGCGCGGATGGTGGACGGCGCCCGGGCCGGGCTGCATGTGGTCCGGCTCAAGGGCGGGGACCCGTTCGTGTTCGGCCGCGGCGGCGAGGAGGTGGCCGCGGCCGTGGCGGCCGGCATCCCCGTTTCGGTGGTGCCGGGGGTCTCCAGCGCCGTCGCGGTTCCCGGGGCCGCCGGCATCCCGGTCACCCACCGCAATGTGAGCCACCTGTTCACGGTGGTCTCCGGCCACGCACCCCTGGAGCCGCACGAATACCGGCACCTGGCCGGGCTGGGCGGGACCATCGTGGTGCTCATGGGCATCGGCACCCTGCCGTCCCTCGTCGCGGGGCTGCGCCTGGCAGGGCTGTCGGGCGGGACCCCCGTGGCGGTCGTCGAACGCGGGTTCAGCCACACGCAGCGCACCACCGCGGCCACGCTGGGCAGCATCGTCACCGCCGCCACGGCCTGCCGCAACCCCGCGGTCATCGTCATCGGGGACGTGGTGTCCGTGGCGGGCGGGGCGCACCAGGCGGCCGCGGACTTCCTGCCCGCCAGCACGTCCGACGCCGGCACGTCCGACGGCGGCACGTCCGGCGTCGGCACCCCCGGCGGCGGCGCCCCCGGCTTCGGCACGCCGGACTTCGGCGCCCGCGGCACCGGCGCCTCCGAAGCCGCCGCTCTCCCAGTGCGGCGGCGCGCGTGACGGACACCTTGGGCAACGCCAAAGTGACAGGCCAGGCGGGGCCGTTGCAGGGCTTCCGGATCGGCGTCACGGCCCACCGCCGGGCCGGGGACCTCATCGAGGCGCTGGAGCGGCGCGGCGCGCAGGTGCTGCACGCCCCCGCACTGAAAATTGCGCCCGTCGAAAGCGACGAGGCCCTGATGGCGGAAATCGCGGCCGTCATTGCGGCGGCCCCGGACATCGTCCTGGTGACCACTGCCTACGGCCTGCGCCGCTGGTGCGAGGCCGCGGACGCCGCCGGGCGCGGGGAGGAACTGCTGGCAGTGCTGGGCCGGGCGGACATTTATGTGCGCGGCCCCAAGGCGCGCGGTGCCGTGCGGGCCGCCGGGCTGGACGACGCCGGGATCAGCCCCGACGAGACCACCGCCTCCCTCACCGGGCTGGCCATTGGCGCCGGTGTGCGCGGCAGGGTTGTGGCCGTCCAGGTCCACGGCTTCACGGACGCCGCCGCCCTGGCCCAGCTGCGCGACGCCGGGGCCACCGTGCTGACCGTGACACCCTACCGCTGGATCAGCGCCGGGGACGGCGACCGGCTCTCCCAGCTGATCGACGCCGTGGCCAACCGTGAGCTGGACGTGCTCACGTTCACCAGCGCCCCCGCCGCCGACGCCGTGCTGAGCGCGGCTGCCGCCTCCGGAAAGGGCGACGCCTTCCTTGCCGCGCTGCGCAGTCGCCCAGCAGCAGGCGGTCCCCACACAGTCGGTCCCCACTCGGCCGGCGGGACGGCCGCGGTGGCGAGTGCCGCCGTCGGGCCCGTCACCGCCGCGCCGCTGCTGGCCGCGGGGATCACGCCGCTCGTGCCCGAACGGTTCCGCATGGGTGCGTTGATCCGCCTGGTCGTCAAACACCTCGAGGACGCCGGCGCGGTGCGGGTGGAAAGCAGCTCCGGGCTGCTTGAGGTGCGCGGGCAGGCGCTGCTCATCAACCACGTGCCGGTGCCGCTGGCGCCCGCGCCGCTGCAGCTCCTGAAGGCCCTCATCGGGGCAGGCGGTTCGGTGTGCTCCCAGGCCGAGCTGGCCGCCACGCTCGGCCTGGGCGGGCATGCGCTGCACATGGCGGTCAGCCGCCTGCGCGCCGCCCTGCCGGACCCGGCCCTGGTGGAGACCGTGGTCAAGCGCGGCTACCGGCTCCGCGTGTAACCTGCCCCGGCCAGCGTCACGAGCTCGCCCGGCATCCCGTCCAGGACCCGGACGCCCTTCCACACGGCCCGGATGCGCCGCTCCAGCCGCAGCCCGGCCACGGGCACCTCCACGAGTTCACCGCGTTCAACGGCGGTGCGGACCGCGAAGTCGCTGAGCACCGCGGCCCCGGCCCCCGCCGCGACGGCAATGCGCACGGCGGCGTTGCTGCGCAGCTCCAGGGCGGGCCTGAGCTGCCCGCGACCCGGCAGGGCCCGGTCCAGGGCGCGCTCCAGGGCCAGCCGGGTGCCGGAGCCGGGTTCCCGGACCACCAGGGGCGCGGCGGCCAGGTCTGCGGCGGCCAGCGGCGTGCCGCGCCGGGCCCAGGCGTGGTCCGGGGCCACCACCACGGCGAGGCGGTCGGCAGCCACCACCAGGCGGCGCAGTCCGGCCGGGATGTTCGGGGACTCGACGAAGCCGACGTCGGCGTGCCCCTGCGCCACCTGCCCAAAGATGTGGCCCGAGTTTTCCACGTCCAGTTCCACCTGGACGTCGGGGTGGATGCGCTTGAAGGCCGTCAGCCAGCCCGGCATGAGGTATTCGGCCACCGTCAGGCTGGCGCCCACGCGCAGGTGCCCGCGCCGTTCGGTGCCCAGCGCTCCGGCCCGGTCCAGGAGGGCGCGCGCGGCCAGCAGCACGGCCTGGCCGTCGCGCAGCAGCTCCGCCCCGGCGGCCGTGGGCCGGGAGCCGCCGGTGCGCCGGTCCAGCAGCGCCACGCCCAGCTGCTGCTCCAGCCGGGCCATGGCGCGGCTGGCATTGGGCTGCGCCATGCCCACGCGCCGGGCGCCCGCGCTGAGGCTGCCCTCCTCCGCCACGGCGGTGAAAAGCTCCAGGGAAGCCAGGTCCGGCCACGTCCATGTCATATCGAAATGATATGGCCATATCCGGAATTGACGGCTACCCGGCGGCCCCGTGCCACGAAAGCATGGAGCCATGACCACCAAGGAACTCCCCTCGGGCCCCGCCACGCGACCCCCATCCACCACCCACACCGGACCGCAGCTCGGGGCCTTCCTGCGCTCTTGGGGCCCGGCGCGCTGGAAACTGCTGGCGCCCGGCGTTGCCGTGTGCGCCGCTGCCGCCGCTGCGGCCGTGTGCCTCACCGCGCTGCTGCCGGGGGCCAGCACGCTGCTCATTGCCATCGTCATCGGCGTGCTGCTGCGCAACCTGGTCCCCGTCCCGGCCCGGCTGCTGCCCGGATTCGGCTATGCGGCCAAGACCCTGCTGCGGGCCGGCGTGGTGCTGCTCGGCTACCAGCTGCTGGTCTCGGACGTGCTCTCCCTGGGCCCCGGCATGATCCTCGTGGTGGTGTGCATCGTGGGCCTGGGCATCGGCGGCACGCTGCTGATGGGCCGCTGGCTGGGGGTCGGCCCCACGCAGCGGCTGCTCATCGCCTGCGGCTTTTCCATCTGCGGCGCTGCCGCCGTGGCCGCCGTCGACGGCGTCATTGAAACCAGGGAACGCCGGGAAGTCATGACGGCCGTCGCCCTGGTGGTGATTTTCGGCACGCTGATGATTCCCATCCTGCCGGCCGCCGCCGCGCTGCTGGGCCTGGGCTACTACCAGGCCGGGCTGTGGGCCGGCGGCTCCATCCACGAGGTGGCCCAGGTGGTGGCCGCCGGCGGCACCATCGGCGGGGCCGCCCTGGGCGTGGCCGTGATCGTGAAGCTGGCCCGCGTGCTGATGCTGGCACCCGTCATGGCCGTCATCAGCGTGCAGCGGCGACGGGCCATGGGCGCCTCGGCCACCTCCCGCAAGCCCCCCATCATGCCGCTGTTCGTGGCCTGCTTCATTGCCATGATGGCCCTGCGCGCCACCGGCTGGCTGCCGGCCGTTGCGCTCGACTGGTCCAAGGCGGGCGAAAGCTTCCTGCTGGCGGCCGCCATGTTTGCGCTGGGCACGGGCGTCCACGTGAAGTCGCTGCTGGGCGTGGGCCTGAGGCCCTTCATCCTGGCCGCGGCGGCCACCGTGTGGGTGGCCTGCCTGGCGCTGGCCGGCGTGCTGATCTTTGGCTGACGCCTGTGGCACCATGGGGGTAACGCACCATCTGCAAACGCAGTGAACACGCTGGAACCACACAGGAAGGCCGTTCCCATGACGCCGCACGCCACATCCGCACCCCAGGATGCCTCCGCCGGACTCGCCAAGTACATCGACCACACGCTGCTGAAGCCGGAAGCGTCGGAGGCGGACATCCTGCGCCTGTGCAAGGAAGCGGCGGAGCACCACTTCAAGTCCGTGTGTGTGAACCCGGTGTGGGTCCGGACCGCGAACCGCGCCCTCTTGGGCACCGGCGTGCTGACCTGCGCCGTCGTCGGCTTCCCGCTCGGCGCCCACAACACCGACGTCAAGGTCTTCGAGGCCCGCGGCGCCACGATGGACGGGGCCGACGAGGTGGACATGGTCATCAACATTGCCGCTGCCCGCGCCCTGGACAAGGACAGCCTGGTCAACGACATCTCCGCCGTGGCCGAGGTGGTCCACGGCGAGGAGTCCATCCTGAAGGTCATCATCGAAACATCCCTGCTCAGCGACGCCGAAAAGGTCCTGGCCTGCCAGGCGGCCGTGGAGGCCGGCGCCGACTTCGTCAAGACGTCCACGGGCTTCAACGGCGGCGGTGCCACGGCGGCCGACGTCGCCCTCATGCGCCAGACCGTGGGCCCGGACATCGGGGTCAAGGCCTCCGGCGGCGTCCGCACCCGGGAGAAGGCGCTGGAGATGATCGACGCCGGCGCCACCCGCATCGGTACCAGTTCCGGCATTGCCATCGTCACCGGCGGTGCAGGCACGGACTCGTACTAAAAACGTACTAAGATCGGGGGTAGATCAGAGCGCCGGAGCACCGGTGCAGCCACCCAGATCCCCGCTTTGGGGTTAGGAGGACCCGTGTCCAGCAACGCCAAGTACCGCTCCGAGAACAACCTGGTGCAGTCCATCATCCTGTTCATCATCTTCTTTGGCCTGTTCCTGGGCGGCATCTTCGCCATGTCCTTCTGGAGCCTGGGAAGCGCGGCCCACGCCTTCATCCCCGGCGGCATCGCGTTCCTGTGCGTGTTCCTGGCCCTGATGATCCCCCTGACGTTCATCGGCCGCTCCAACTCCGCCGGAGAGTAGCAGCCCCTCACAACTGGGTGGCAGTTGTTGCAGTTTTGCCGGGTTTTTTCCCGCAATTTCTGCAACAACTGCCACCCAGTTTGTGTTTAAGGCCCGACGGCGGGACCGTCACCTTTCGCGGAGGTGCGGGGCAGGACGCCGGGCCCCGGGCAGGGCGTTGTTTTCACGCCACTCGTGGATCCAATCGGGGAGCACCAGGGTGGCAGGCGGGGTCCCGAATTCCTCCATGATCCGTTCGTTGCTGACCGGGCCGTCGGCGGACAGCAGGCGCGTGGCGATGTAGGCCCGCGCGTAGATTTCACCGTCCACCACCATGCACTGTTCAAAGTAGATGGCCTTCGCATCCAGCCCGATGATCCTGGTCTCGACGGTGAAGCGCTGCCACAGCGTCACGGACTTGCGGAACGCGATGGTCTCCGCGGCCACCACGGGGTTCCACTTCAACTCGCGCATGCGCGCCCAGATGCCGCTGCGCTGCATGAGGTCAAAGCGGCCCAGGTCCATGAGCGAGAAGTACATGCCGTTGTTGATGTGCCGGGCCATGTCGACGTCCGTGGGCCATGCGCGGGTGCGCCACGAGGAGGCGTCCCAGATGGACAGCGGGCTGCGGCGGCCCGAAAGCAGCAGGTGGTAGAGGGTCCTCAGAAGCAGGTGCATGCACCAATGTTACCCTCCAGTAACTTCAGCGCGTGGTGTTGGCTGCCTCCAATGTCTAGGCCGTGGCCGGGACGGGCTCGAAGATGGCCTCCAGCACGCCCTCGGCCCACGTGAGGACCTCGGCGTCGGCCAGGTCGCGGCCGCCAATGCGCGCCGTCTTGGGCTTGGGGATCAACACCGCATCCAGGGCCGGCTTCACCAGGGCGCCCGGGTACATGCGGTTCAGGCGCATCTGCCTGGACTCCGGCAGGTCCGCGGGGGCGAACTTGATGAAGTTGCCCTGCAGCGCCACGTCGGAGAGGCCGGCGGCGCGGGCGTGGACCTTGAACCGGGCCACGGCAATCAGGTTTTCGGCGGCCGGCGGCAGCTCGCCGTAGCGGTCCACCAGCTCGGACACCACTTCCTCGATCCCCTCCAGCGTCGTGGCGGCGGCCAGCTTGCGGTAGGCCTCCAGGCGCAGCCGCTCCCCCGGCACGTAGTCGTGCGGCAGGTGCGCGTTGACGGGCAGCTCGATCTTCATCTCCGCCGCGCGCTCCTCACCGTCGCCGCGGAATTCGGCCACGGCCTCGCCCACCAGCCGGATGTACAGGTCAAAGCCCACGCCCTGGATGTGGCCGGACTGCTCGCCGCCCAGCAGGTTGCCGGCGCCGCGGATTTCCAGGTCCTTCATGGCCAGGGCCATGCCGGCGCCGAGCTCGTTGTGCGCCGCCACGGCCTTGAGCCGCTCCAGCGCCACCTCGCCCAGCGGCTTGTCCGCCGGGTACAGGAAGTAGGCGTAGGCGCGTTCGCGCCCGCGGCCCACGCGCCCGCGCAGCTGGTGCAGCTGGGAGAGCCCGTAGTTGTTGGCCTGCTCCACGATCAGCGTGTTGGCGTTGGAGATGTCCAGGCCGGTCTCGATGATGGTGGTGCACACCAGCACGTCGAAGCGCTTTTCCCAGAAGTCCACGATGATCTGTTCCAGCCGGGCCTCGGACATCTGCCCGTGCGCCACGGCCACGCGGGCGTCCGGCACCAGCTGCTGGATGTGCGCCGCGGTCCGGTCGATGGACTTGACCCGGTTGTGCACGTAGAACACCTGGCCCTCGCGCATGAGCTCGCGGCGGATGGCGGCGGCCACCTGCTTGTCCGTGTACCCGCCCACGTATGTCAGCACCGGGTGGCGTTCTTCCGGCGGGGTGGCCAGGGTGGAGGTTTCGCGGATGCCCGTCATGGACATCTCCAGCGTGCGCGGGATGGGTGTGGCGCTCATAGCCAGCACGTCCACGTTGGTGCGCATCTTTTTCAGCGCCTCCTTGTGCTCCACGCCAAAGCGCTGCTCCTCGTCCACAATGACCAGGCCCAGGTCCTTGAACGCAAACTCCGGGGACAGCAGCCGGTGCGTGCCGATCACTACGTCCACGGCGCCGGTACGCACGCCCTCGACGATCTCCTTGGATTCCTTGCCCGTCTGGAACCGCGAAAGCGGCGCCACCCGGACCGGGAAGCCGGAAAAGCGTTCGTTGAAGGTCTCGTAGTGCTGCTGCGCCAGCAAGGTGGTGGGCACCAGCACGGCCACCTGCTTGCCGTCCTGCACCGCCTTGAACGCGGCACGCACGGCAATTTCGGTCTTGCCGTAGCCCACGTCGCCGGAGATCAGCCGGTCCATGGGCACTTCCTTCTCCATGTCCGCCTTGACCTCGTTGATGGCCACCAGCTGGTCCGGCGTCTCCACGTACGGGAACGCCTCCTCGAGCTCCGCCTGCCAGGGCGTGTCCGGGCCGAAGGCGTGCCCGCGGCTGGCCATGCGCGCCGAGTACAGCCGGATCAAGTCCGCGGCGATCTCCTTGACGGCCTTGCGTGCCTTGGACTTGGTGGCAGCCCAGTCCGAGCCGCCCATCTTGGACAGCGCCGGCGCGTCCCCGCCCACGTACGCCGTCACCTGGTCCAGCTGGTCGGTGGGCACAAACAGCTTGTCGCCGGGTGCCCCGCGCTTGGACGGCGCGTATTCAAGCACCAGGTACTCGCGCAGCCCCACGCCTCCCCCGCCGGTCGGGCCCCTCGAGGCCCCGGCCCCCGCCACCTTGCGCTGGATCAGTTCCACGAACCGGCCCACGCCGTGCTGTTCGTGCACCACGTAGTCCCCGGTGCGCAGCTGGAGGGGGTCGACGGCGTTCCTGCGCTTGGAGGGCATCTTCAGCATGTCCCGGGTGGAGACGGCGGAGGCCCGGCCCAGCAGGTCAGCCTCCGTCAACAGACCCAGCTTGAGCGAGTCGAGGACAAAGCCGCGGCCCGTGTCCGCCGTCGTCACCTCGATGATGCCGGGCGAGGGCTCGGCGTCCAGGGATTCCACGCGCGACGCCGGGATGTTCGCTTCGTGGAACAGCTCGGCCAGGCGCTGGGCGGGGCCGGGCCCCTCGGTGGCCACCACCACCCGCCACTGGTCCTTGATGCGGGAGCCGATGAACTCCATCATTTCCGCCACGTCGCCGCGGTAGCCGCGCGGTTCCCGGGCCTGGAGGTTGATGACGTCCACGTCCGGCAGCAGCTCGTCGTCCTGGGCCAGGGAGGTGATGGACCACCAGCTGACCCCGTGGGCCAGGGCGGCCTCGCGCGTTTCGGTCAGCGACTTGAACGAGGCTGCGGCCAGGTCGATCCCCTGGGCGGAGAGGTCCAGGGGGGCGGTGCCGCCGTCGGACGCGGTGGACCAGGCGGCCTCGAGGAATTCCTCGTTGGTGGATTCAAGGTCGTGGGCGCGGGCGCGGACCTTCTCCGGCTCCAGGACCACGGCCACCGAGCCGGCCGGGAACAGCGAGGTCAGGGCCACCATGCCGTCCACGAGTGCCGGGGCGAGGGATTCCATGCCTTCCACGGCAATGCCGCCGGCAATCTTTTCCAGCATGCCGGCCGCGGCGGGCATGCTGTCCTTGAGCTTCGCGGCGCGGCCCATGACGGCGGGCGTGATGAGGATTTCCCGGCACGGCGGCGCGTACAGCTCCTCCGGCCCGGCGGTCGAGCCTGCCCCGTCGGTCGAGCCTGCCCCGCCGGTCGAGCCTGCCCCGCCGGTCGAGACGCGCGACGTCAGCGAGCGCTGGTCGGCCACGGAGAACCACCGCATCTGGTCCACCTCGTCGCCGAAGAACTCAATCCGGATCGGGTGGCTTTCGGTGGGTGGGAACACGTCCAGGATGCCGCCGCGCACGGCAAATTCGCCGCGGTGGGTCACCATGTCCACGCGGGCGTAGGCGGCGTCGGCCAGGCGCTTGATGAGGTCCGTGAACGGCACTTCCTCCCCCACCTTGACGCGCACGGGCACGAGTTCGCCCAGGCCGGCCACAATCGGCTGGACGACCGCCCGGATGGGTGCCACCACAACGCGCAGGTGATCCCCGGCGTCGTACTCGGGGTGGGCCAGGCGGCGGAGCACCGCCAGGCGGCGGCCCACGGTGTCCGAGCGCGGCGAGAGGCGCTCGTGCGGGAGTGTCTCCCAGCTGGGGAATTCGGCCACGGCGTTCTCGGGCAGGAAGGAGCGCAGCGCGGCCACGGTGTCCTCGGCCTCGCGGCCGGTGGCGGTGACGGCCAGAACCACGCCGGGGCCGGCGCCGGGTGCCGTGGCTGCGGCCAGGCCGTCGGCCACCTCGGCGAGGAGGACGGGGCGCATGCCGGAGGGTGCGCTGAAGGCCAGGTCGGGGCTGCGCCTGGCATGGTCCGCGGCCGCGTTGGCACGCACCCGGGCAAAGATCGGATCCCCGGCGAGGGCGGTGCGCAGGCCATTGAGACTCATGGGCGGAAATTCTCCTTGGGACGGTGCAGGGGTGGCACTTTCGCAGGCAACACGAAAGCCCGAAATTCACAAGTGAACGCCGGGGACGCCTCCAGCTTACTCCGGGTTACTCCGGGCAGGTGCGGCCGGCAGTCCCGGCACGGGCGGCCCGCGGTAAGGTTGTGCCCGCACCCTTTCCCATGCCTTCGGAGGAACCATGGCGCTTACCGCCTCTACCACCCTGTCCGCCACCGCCCAGCGCGTCACCGACGTTTTTGCCAATGAGGAGTTCGTCAAGCACGTGAGCTTCACGGTGGGCGGGGAGCTGAAGTCCTTTGAGATCAGCGGCCCCACCTCCGGCGCCTTCACCACCAAGACGGTGCGCACGCTGCCCACCACGCGGATGCCGGAGATCGCCCGGAAGGTGGTGGGCGCCACGCTGACCGTCACGCAGCTCGAGGACTGGAGCGCCCCGGCGGCCGACGGTTCGCGCAGCAACAACATCAAGCTCACCGTGGCCGGCGCCCCGCTGGACGTCACGGCTGTGCAGACGCTGTCCGCTGCCGGCGATTCAACCCTGGTGGAGCTCAGCGGCGAAGTGAAGTCGGCAGTCCCGTTCCTGGGCGCGAAGATCGCCTCCGCGGCCGAGCCCGTCATCGGCAAGGCCCTGAACCTGCAGGCCACGCTCGCCCAGGAATGGCTGAACGAACACCCGTAACCTTTTCGCTGGCCGGGCAGCGAGCCCGTCCCCGCCGGCCGGGCAGCGATCCCTGCGAGCGCGACGAGACCCCGCCGGACCTTATGCGCCGGATTGCCCCCACAATCCGGCGCATAAGGGCCCGAAACTTTTCTTATGCTCCGGACCCGTCGCGGGTTTGGCGCCAGTGAACGAGCTGCGCCAAACCCAGCCCCGGTCCGGCGCATAAAGGCACGGCCGCCACTGACAACCGCGGGTTGCCAATTCGACGGTGCAGATCCTGTCGGGTCCCAAATTGATGGTGCAGCTTGTGCGACCTGGCAGCCCGCCAACCCGCTTTTGCTGCACCGCCGAACCCCGAACCCGGAACCAACCCGCTTTTGCTGCACCGCCGAACCCCGAACCCGGCACCTACCCGCTTTTGCTGCACCGCCGAACCCCGAACCCGGCACCAACCCGCTTTTGCTTCACCGCCGAACCCCGAACCCGGCACCAACCCGCTTTTGCTGCACCGCCAAACCCAGCCCCGGTCCGGCGCATAAAGGCACGGCCCCCACTGACAACCGCGGGTTGCCAATTCGGCGGTGCAGATCCTGTCGGGTCCCAAATTGATGGTGCAGCTTGTGCGACCTGGCAGCCCGCCAACCCGCTTTTGCTGCACCGCCGAACCCCCACCCCCGCCCAGCCAGCACAAGCTGCAGCGGCGCGCACGCCAGTACTTGGGCCGGTTTTAGAGTAGCCAGCCGGAAAAAACGAGTGGAAACCACCCTATCGGCCACGCATCCCCGCATCATACGCTTTTCATAGTCAGAAGATTGTGGAAAGGATGGGCTGGCAACGGTACGCCAATCATGCGTGGTCTCAATTCAATTTCATGGACGCAATTCGAAAGGCATTTCCTTGCCTGCGGACCCTGCCACCAAGAAATCCTCGTTGCGCGCATAAAACGCACCCTGTGAAATAAATTTTTCCGCAACCACAAAATGGGCTGAAATTCAATTCCAGCCCGAATTTGCCATGCCCAAAAATCGCCCGCCGGCTCGCGGCACCAGCAGCCCCCCACCCGTGAACCCAGCGTGGACCCTGCGTGAACCCAGCACTGTGGCGCCAAAACGGGCCAACACCAAGCCTGAACCGCCCCACACCAGGCCCAACCGACCGAAAAATACCGGCAGAAAATAAGAAATTCCAAGTAGTAAATCGCATCACCCAAGTGGTGCTCCATAAAAATACGAGTGGCCATCACGCTATTGATTGCCCATCCGGCAAATCTAGTCTTGCGGTATTGGTCCGACGCTGGGGCGGAGAAGCAAGTGTTACTTATTCATGGAGTATGGAAAGGACCGGCTGGAGCATGGCTCGCCGGCCCTCAGCCATGCGTTTCCTTCACCCCCACCGCCGGATCGGATGCCCGCGACCAGGCATCCCACACCGCCGAAAAAAATCCTGGAAAGCTGCACAATTTCGGCGGATTCCGTTGGCGCAGTTACTACTGCATTTTAGGAGTTGGGGAATCATGTTAGGAAAAACCAGCAAGTCATTGCATGCGGCCCGGGGCGCGCGGGGGCGGCGGTTGCTGTCCGGCCTGACCGCATCGACCGCAGTACTCGCCCTGGCGTTTGCCGGCCTCGCCGCGCTGGCCGCCGGCCCCGCCACAGCGGCCACCGCCACAGCGGCCACCACCTCAGCGGCGCCCACCGATGAAATGGTCAGCCTGTGCCATGCCACAGGCAACCCCGTGGACCAGTACCTATTAGTCACCGTCAGCCTTGATGCCTTCAAGACGGGCCATGGCACCCACGTCGATGACATTTACCCGCCCAACAGCCTCCGGCCGAACGGCCAGAACTGGGACGCCGCGGGCCAGGCCATCTTCAACAATGGTTGTGCAACGGCGCCGCCCGCCACAGCGGTTACGCCCCAGGCCCCCACCGTCAGCCAGGCCACCTGCACGGACCAGGGCGCGGCCACTGTCCCCGTAGTAGAGGTGGCGTCCACCCAGGGGATTTTCTACACGGTGGTTGGCAACGTCGCTGCCGGCAGCACCGTCACTGTGGTCGCAACGCCCGCGCCGCAGGGCACGTACGCGCTGGCAGCCGCCAATGGGTGGATGCCCAATGCGGACGGCACGGCGAGCTACACCGTTGTCCTTGACGCGGCCCCCAGCTGCGTCACGGAAGCGGTCCCGGCCGCGCCAGCCGCCGTCCAGGCAGTCTGCAACGGACCCGGAACATCCACGGCACCCATGCTGACCCTCGCCAGCACACCCGGCATCGGCTACACCGTGGCCGGAACGGCAGCCCCGGGCAGCACCGTCACCGTCACGGCCACCCCGGCGGCCGGCTACACGTTGGCCGCCGCAGCAGGCTGGACGGCCAACAATGACGGCACGGCCAGCTACACGGTCACCTTCGACCCCGCACCCGACTGCGCCGTGGTGGTCCCTCTTGTTTCGGCAAGCCCGACGGCGCCCACCGCCACCCAGGCTGTTTGCACGCCTTCCGGAACGGCCACCACACCCGCCTTGGCCCCCGCCACGACAACCGGAATCGGCTACACCGTGAACGGAACCGCAGCCGCCGGCCACACTGTCACCGTCACTGCCACCCCGGCCGACGGCTACACGCTGGCCGCGGCAGCAGGCTGGACGGCCAACAACGACGGCACGGCCAGCTACACGGTCACCTTCGACGCAGCACCGGAATGCGCCGCGGCGACACCGATTGTTGCGGCCACCCCGACGGCGCCCACGGCCACCCAGGCTGTCTGCACACCATCCGGAACCGCCACCGCACCCACACTGACGCTCGCCACCACACCCGGAATCGACTACACCGTAACCGGACCGGCAGCGGCCGGCAGCACCGTCACCGTCACCGCAACACCCCAGGCCAGCCACAAGCTGGCCGCCGCGGCAGGCTGGACGGCCAACAACGACGGCACGGCCAGCTACACGGTCACCTTTGGGACAGTGGACTGCTCGGCCGTCACCACACCCGTTGACCCGCCGTCGACCCCGGTAGTCACAGACCCTCCGGCAACCCCGGTCGTGACAGACCCGCCAGCCAAGCCCGTATCGGACCCGGCCCCGCCCGTGCTTCCAAAGGCAGCGACACCAGTGCTCCCGAAAGCCGCAGCCGTAGTGGTTCCGCAGGCCGTTTCCGTACTGCCGCAATCGGCAGCCCAGCCCACCGCCCTGGCCTCAACCGGCTATGACCCGGCCTGGAGTGTCTCGCTGGCAATCATCTTCCTGGTGGTCGGCGCGGGCGCCGTGTGGCGCAGCCGCCGGCCCGCAGGGGAGTAAGCCGGGCAGTAACCCGGTCAGCACGCGGCCGGCAGCCCCCCCTGAAGTAAGCCGGCAGCCCGCGGCCCCGGCGCCTCCGTCAACCGGACGGCGCCGGGGCCATCGGGCTGCCCGGCGACACGCCGGCGTCGTTACCGTTTTGTTATCTGAGCGCCATTTCGGTAATGTGGTGCCCGGTCTCCTAAAGGTTCCGGTCCCATGGCCGGATGCCTTTCCATGCATTTTCCGACGGCGGCCGCGTCCGCCAAGGGCCTGGGGGTTCTCCCGGCGGTGTGTCGCCGTCACCTTACATGAACGTCCCACAGGGGCGTCCCTACCCGGGAGATATATGCCTTTTAAGCACAACCATGCCCAAAACGCGCAGCACCTGGCAGCAAAAACAGCCCCCACGGCCGGAGCAGCGGCCAGGCCGCGCACCGCCGCCGCACACAAGGCTGCCCCCCGCAAGGCAGCCGCCCACAAGGCCGTGCTGCTCATGGCCATCGGAGTCATGTCCCTGACGGGCTGCGGCTTGGCCGCGCCGGGCGGCCACGGCAATGCAGCCGCCGGCTCCAGCGCAGAATTGGCCGCCGCCAGCAAGCCGTTGGCCTCGCATTCCCTTTCGCAGAGGAGCACCCAAACGACCAAGGCAACGAACTCCCACAAGCCCAAGCCGACGGCGTCGCCCTCCCCCAGCCCCACGGCGTCGCCCTCGCCGACCACAGCGTCCGCCCCGAGCCCGGCGCCTGTCACCAGCCCCAGCCCCGCGACCAGCCCCAGCCCCACCTCCAGCACGACTGCCACGTCCACGCCGACCGCCACCAGCGCCCCTTTGGCAGCGGCTCCGACCGGCGACGGCACCCAGGCCGCGGTCAAGTACGGCTGGGGGTCCGTGGTTGCCGGTGACGAGTTCAACTACACCGGAGCCCCGGATTCGGCCAAGTGGAGTGTCTACGACAGTGCCGGCCACGCGGGCAACGGCACCCGCACCCCGGCGGCCTGGAACGTTGCCAACGGCATGGCCACCGTCAGCGGCGACTCCTCGGGCAACACCGGCGGGATGTCTGCCAAGTTCGCCCAGCAGGAGTATGGCCGGTGGGAAGCCCGCATGCGCACCAACGACCGGGACCCGCAGTACCACCCGGTGCTGATCCTGTGGCCCAACAACAACGCCTCCTCCACGTGCGCGGAAATCGACTACGCCGAAAGCACGGAGTTGACCACGCAGATGAAGTTCTTCCTCCACTACGCCTGCAGCGGCTCCGACTTCCAGACCACCAGCTCGACGCCGATCGACACCACCCAATGGCACAACTACGCCGTGGAGTGGACACCGGCCGGCATCACCGGCTACATCGACGGCGTGAAGACGTTCACCGACACCAACCCCGCGCACCAGCCGGGCGTCGGCATGCACCAGACGATCCAGCTGGACTGGTTCCCGAGCGGAGCGGCCACCAAGCCCTCGCAAATGCAGATCGACTGGGTGCGCGTCTACAAGTAGCCCACCACCCCTTCATACCGCGGCATCAGGGCCGCCGGACGTCACACCGACGTCCGGCGGCCCTTTTCGTGCGCAAGTAGCGGCCCCCAAAAACGAGTACAGGCCCTTTCAATTCAAGTAGTTCCTACGCTATCGGCGGCCATCCCCCGGACGTAGTGTTTTTTTAGCCGCCAGGGAAAAAACCACATGGGCGGCCGGTCTAGGTCTCATTTGTGGGATTGAAATAAATAGTTTTGCTGGGGACGTCCTTGAGGGAGGCAGCCGCGGCAAGGGCACGGGGGCCTAAATAGGTTTCACCGTGTCTTCCGCAAATCTGGAGGAAGCAATGACCTATTCGGGCCCGGCAGAAGCAGGAGGCGCCACTACGGCGCATCTGCCCCAGAGAACTCCCCACCCTCCAGTCGTACACCGGAATCCAACGGTGAGCCTGGTGATTCCCACACTCAATGAGGCACGGAACCTGCCGTGGGTGCTGCGGCGCATCCCCCCGTTCGTGGACCAGGTGGTCATCGTGGACGGCCGCTCCGTGGATGACACCGTCAAGGTGGCCAAGGCGGTCCGCCCCGACGTCGACATCGTCCTGGAAAGTGAAAAGGGCAAGGGCGCGGCCATCCGGGCCGGCTTCGCCGCCAGCACCGGCGACCTGATCGTCATGATCGATGCCGACGGCAGCATGGACCCGGCCGAGATCGGCTGGTACACCGAGCTCCTGAGCAGCGGCTTCGACTTCGTCAAGGGCTCGCGCTACCTCACCGGGGGCGCCTCCGACGACCTCACCTGGCTCCGGGGGCAGGGCAACCGGGCACTGACCGGCCTGGCCAACGTCGCATGCCACCGCCATTTTTCCGACCTTTGCTACGGGTACGTGGGCCTGCGGCGGCAGTGCCTGCCCCTCCTGGAGCTCGCCTCGAACGGCTTTGAAATTGAAACCGAACTGGCCATCCGGGCCGCCTTGGCCGGACTGCGCATCGCCGAAGTGCCCACCCACGAGCTGAACCGGCTTTCCGGCACGTCCAACCTGCGCACCTTCAAGGACGGCTGGCGGGTGCTGCACACGCTGGTGAAGGAATGGTCCCTGTGGGATTCCCCCACCGCCGGCGCCATGGCCGAGTCGATGCAACGGGTCCACTACCACGAGCCGCCGGTCGAGGTCTCCCGTGCCCCGGAGGACCTGGCAGCCCTGCTCACCCCGCCGATGGGGGTGTGAGATGCCGGCCAACCAGCTCCCCACCGCCAGCGTCGTGATCTGTGCGTACACCGAAGACCGTTGGGCGTGGCTGCAGCAGGCCATTGAATCGGTCCAGGCGCAGACCGCCGCCGCCCACGAACTCATCATCGTCGTGGACCACAACCAGCCGCTGCAAAAGCGGCTCCTGCACCACCTCACCGGTGCCTATGTGCTTGAAAACAATGGCGCCAAGGGGCTGTCCGGGGCCAGGAACACCGGCGTCCTGGCCGCCACCGGGGAGATCATCGCCTTCCTGGACGACGACGCCGTCGCCGGTCCGGAGTGGCTGGAACGCCAGCTGGAACTCTACGACGACCCGGCGGTCTACGCCGTCGGCGGCCGGATCGAACCGCTGTGGGAAACCGGCCGCCCGGCCCACTTCCCGCAGGAGCTGGACTGGATTGTGGGCTGTTCCTACCGCGGCCTGCCGCGGGTCGCCGCCCAGGTCCGCAACGTGATCGGGGCCAGCATGTCCTTCCGCCGCTCCGTCTTCGAGGACGCCGGCCTCTTCGATGAACGCATGGGCCGGACGACGGCGTTGCACGGGTGTGAGGAAACCGAGCTGTGCATGCGGGCGGCCGCCCTGCGCCCCGGCGGGCGCGTGGTGTACGAGCCGGCGTCGCTCGCCTCACACCACGTCCCCCAATCCCGGGGCACCTTGGGCTACATGCTGGCCCGGTCGTGGGGCGAGGGGATCTCGAAGGCCCAAATCTCCGCCCTGCCGGGCGCACGACGGCGGCTGGGCCCGGAGCGCCGCTACGTCGCCGAGGTGCTCCCCCGCGCGATCGTCCGCAACCTGGCTTCCGGCCAGTTCGACGGGCTGGTCAGCAGCGGGGCAATTTTTTCCGTGCTGGCGGCAACCGCCGCCGGCTATGTTGTGGGGCGCGCAAGGCACCCCCTGTCCGCCGCGCACGCCGCGAGGGGCAATTCCGGCGATATGGAGGTGGCGCTATGACCAGGTCAAGATTTGGAATTCGGAGCGTCATGATGACGGCGGCGCTGGCCTTGACGGCCGGCTTGTCCGTCACCGCGGCCGGCACGGCAGCTGTTGCCGCGGCCCCGGCAACCCTGACGGTCCCTCTTTGCCAGCCCCTGACGGCACCGCCGGACAACACCTTCCCCGGCACCACCGTGGTGGCGGACAACTTTGAGTCCGGGACGCTGCTCAACTGGGCTGTGAAGACCGGCGGCGACGGCACGGCGAGTGTTGTCGGGACCCCCACCTATACGGGCGGCTGTGCCGGATACCTGCACACCAGCTCGTCCAAGGGCTCGGTGGCCAACCTTCAGAAGGCCATCCCGTCAGGCACCGCCGAAGTGTATGCGGACGGCGAGTTCAACCTGGCAACGGCCGGCACCACAGGCGCCACGAACCCGTACTTCCGCTTCTTCAACGGCACCACGCGGATCGCCTCCGTCTACCGCTACGCAACCAACGGGCAGCTGTGGCTGGAGACGCTCTCCCCCACGGCCGGCTGGGTGCGCACCAGGCTGACCACCGCGGCCGTCCCACTCTCTGCCTGGAACCATGTCCAAGCCGCGTTCCTTCCCAACGGCGCCGCAACCACCGTGCAGGTGTGGCTGAACAACTCACTGGTGTACTCAAGCACCGGCGTAAACGGACCCACCGTGCCCGTAACTTCCGTGATGCTGGGCAGTGAAAGCAAAAACCAGAAGGGCGACCTTTACCTGGATAACGTGATCATCAAGGCCGCCACCGCCGCCCAAACGTCCTGCAGCGCCACCCCGCCCGCCAACACCATGCCGGGACAAACAGTGGTCGCAGACGGCTTCGAATGTGGCAACCTGGCCAACTGGACGGTCCACATGGCCGGCGACGGCACGGCCGGCGTCCAGTCCTCCACCGTTTACGACGGCACACTGGCCGCCAGCCTGGTGACCACCAGCAACACCAACTCCCTGGCCAACATGTCCACCGCACTGCCGGCGGGCACCACGCAAACCGATGTGGACGGCTGGTTTGACATCACCGCAATCGGGCCGGACGGCAATGACGTGCCGTACTTCCGGTTCTTCACCGGCACAACCCGCTTCGCCGACGTCTACCGGTACAACTCCACCGGGCAGTTGTGGCTGCGCGTGCTGACGCCGGCCGGCACATACTCCTACGTGCGGCTGACCAGCTACTCGGTGCCGCTGGACTCGTGGCACCGCGTGCAAATGGAAGTTGTGCCCAATGGCACCGCCTCCACCATCCAGGTCTGGTTCGACGGCGCGCTGCTGTACAACTCCTCCGCGGTCAGCACCTCGGCCACCAATGTCACCACGGTGATGCTGGGTTCCGAGCACTACCCGCAGCCTGCTTCCATCAACATCGACGACGTAATCGTAAAGGCGGTTGTCCCGTGACGGCGGACCCCATGACTCCAACCTCACCCGTGCAAACGGGCGCCCACTTCGACATCCACGGCCTGGTCAGCGTCGAAGTGGCGCCCGGCACCCCCGGGGCGCCGCAGCTCGTGGACATGCTCCGGCCGTTCCACACCGGATTCCCGGGGATCGACCCGTTCCGGATCCTGGTCACCGGGGAGGCCGTGGTGCTGGAGAACCCCTCGCACGCGGAGGATGCCTACCGGTACACGGACGATACCCTCTTCCTCCCCCGGGACCGGGTGACGGTGACAGTCACGGACAGCGGGTTTACGGTGGCCGGGCGCGGTGAGCTGCTGACCGCCGTGATACCCCTGTTGGACCGCCTGTGCGTCCTTAACGATGCGGCCATGGTCCACGCCGCAATCGTCAACTACCGGGGCTCCGGCGTACTGATGCCGGCTTGGGGCGGCGTTGGCAAGACCAGCACCGTGGCCAAGCTGGTGAAGATTGACGGCGTCCAGTTCATGGCCGACGACTGGGCCTTCCTCCGCGCGGACGGGACGGTGCTGGGCTATGCGAAGCCGATGTTCATCAAGGCACACCACCAGCCCATTTACCCCCAGCTGTTCGAGGGGCCGCGCAAGCCCCTGGTGCCCAAGGGGCTGACGAAGCCGCTGGAACGGGCGTCGACGATTGTCCACCCGGTCATCGTCCGGTATCCCCGCACTGCCGCATTCACCAGGCACTGGTCCCCGGAACACCGCATGGTCCAGCCGGAGCAGGCTTTCGGCGCGGGAAACATCGCCACCGAGGCACCAACCCGGGTGGCCATGTTCCTGGAGCGGCACTCCGGGGCGGATGCTGTCCTGGAACCGCGCAGCGCCGAGTGGATGACCACCCGGATCGTGGGCAATTTCCACACTGAGCTGCCCGGCGTGTCCCGCAGCCTGATCGAGGCGTTGGGCGCCACGGGGCTGGTCCCCCTGGAGTCATACTTCGCCGACAAAGCCAGGATTGTCCGCCGTGGACTCGGAAGCATTCCGTGCCATGTGCTGAAAATTCCGGCCGCCTGGTCCGCAGACCGGACCAGCGACCACGTCACCGCCACAGTGCAGGCACTGCTCAATGAATGGGCTTAGCCTCGCCGCCGGCATGGCGCGCCGGACGTCCCCCGTAGGAGACGTCCGGGTCCGCGCCACCGCGCACCTGCTGGCCTGCGACGGCGACCCCGCCGCAGCGCCCAGCGCAACAATTCTTTACGCCCCGGCGGCAAACGCCGCCGGTAAATCGGTGGAGCGGGCAAGGTGCCCGCTGGCCACGGTGGACGCCCCCTAGGGCGGGACCGGCAATCTGGAGGTGCCATTGTGAAAAGGCCAGGAGCAGGAATTCGCACAGTAATGATGACCGCCGTGCTCGCCATGACGGCGGGCCTGGCAGTCACGGCCGCCACGCCACCCCCCAGCGATTCCCCCGGCACCAGCCCGGCGGCCACGGCAACCGCTGCCCCGGCCACCACTGCACCTGCCACCACCACAACCACCGCGCCCGCCACAACGGCCCCGGCAACCACGGCTCCGGCCACAACGGCAACCACGGCACCCGCAACCAGCGCACCAGCCACCACGGCACCCGCAACCACCGCCCCGGCCACGTCGGCGCCCGCCACCACGGCAACCACGGCGCCCGCCCCGAAGCCGTCGGCCACAACCACCACAACGACAGCCCCGAAGGCAACCACGCTTGCTGCAACGGCCCCGGTGTGCAAGTCCGCCACCGCGGCTCCCACGGATTCGTTCCCCGGCACCACCGTGGTCGCGGACAACTTTGAGTCCGGCAACCTAAACAACTGGACGGTCAACACTGGCGGCGACGGGACGGCAGCGGTGGTCTCCAACGCCTGGGTCACGGGCGCCTGCTCGGCACGCATCCAGTCCACCACCTCCTCCGGCTCAAGGGCCACCCTGACAAAGGCCATCCCGGCCGGCCAAGGCGAGGTCTACGCGGACGGCTACTTCGACGTCCAGACACCCGCACTCGCCGGCGCAGCGAACAGCTACCTCGGTTTCTACATCGGCTCCACGCAGGTGGCCTCCATCTACCGCAACACCACCGGCGGCCAGCTCTGGCTTGACACCCTCAACTCCTCCGGCACTGTGGTCCACGTCAGGCTCACCAGCACCGCCGTCACCACCGGACGCTGGCACCGCGTCCAAATGCACCTGCTGCCCAACGGAATCACCTCCGTCCTGGGCATCTGGCTGGACGGCACCGACATCTACCACACCAGCAACCTTGACGGCCGCACCGGCGCCATCTCCTCGGTCACCATCGGCAACCCGGCTGTCAGCCAGCAGGGCGTGCTCTACCTCGACAACCTCCTCATCAAGGCCAAGGCACCCACGGCTCCGGTGTGCAAGACGGCCACCCCGGCACCGACGAACACCTTCCCCGGCACCACCGTTGTTGCTGACGACTTTGAATCCGGCAACCTGAACAACTGGACGGTCAACACCAGCGGGAACGGCATCGCGGCCGTGGTTTCCGAGGCCTGGGTCACGGGCGCCTGCTCGGCCCGCATCCAGTCCACCACCTCCTCCGGCTCAATGGCCACCCTGAGCAAGACCATCCCGGCCGGGCTGGGCGAGGTCTATGCAGACGGCTACTTTGACGTCCAGACCCCGGCACAGGCCGGCTCGGCGAACAGCTACCTTGGCTACTACATCGGCTCCACGCTGGTGGCCTCCGTCTACCGCAACGCCAACGACGGCATGCTCTGGCTTGACACCCTCAATTCGGCCGGCACCGTGGTCCATACCAGGCTGACCAGCACGGCGGTCACCACGGGCCGCTGGCACCGCGTCCAAATGCGGCTGCTGCCCAACGCGACCAGTTCCTATGTGGGAGTCTGGCTGGACGGCACGGACATCTACCACACCGGAATCCTGGACGGCCGCACCGGCGCCGTCTCCTCGGTCTCCGTCGGCAACCAGGGCGCCGGCCAGCAGGGCGTCCTCTACCTGGACAACCTGGTCATCAAGGCCCAGGCCCCCACCGCCCCGGCCTGCAAGTCCCCCACGGCACAGCCCACCAACACCTTCCCCGGCACCACCGTGGTCGCTGACAACTTTGAGTCCGGCAACCTGAACAACTGGGCCGTCAACACCGGCGGCGGCGGGACGGCAGCCGTTGTCTCCAACGCCTGGGTCACGGGTGCCTGCTCGGCCCGCATCCAATCCACCACCTCCTCCGGCTCCATCGCCACCCTGACCAAGGCCATCCCGGCAGGACTCGGCGAGGTCTACGCAGACGGCTACTTCGACGTCCAGACCCCTGCGCAGGCCGGCTCCGCGAATTCCTACCTCGGCTTCTACATGGGCACCACGCCGGTGGCCTCCGTCTACCGCAACGCCAACGACGGCATGCTCTGGCTTGACACCCTCAATTCGGCCGGCACCGTGGTCCACACCAAGATCACCAGCACCGCCGTCACCACCGGCCGCTGGCACCGCATCCAACTGCGCCTCCTGCCCAACGGCACAAGTTCCTACATCGGGGTTTGGCTCGACGGCACCGACATCTACCACACCGGAATCCTCAACGGCCGCAACGGCAACATCACCTCGGTCACCGTCGGCAACCCGGTTGTCAGCCAGCAGGGGGTGCTCTACCTCGACAACCTGATCATCAAGGCCCAGGCGGAGCCCGCCCCCACCTGCCAGCCCGTCACCGCCGCACCGACGAACACCTTCCCCGGCACCACCGTGGTCGCGGACAACTTTGAGTCCGGAAACCTGAACAACTGGACGGTCAACGCAGGCGGCGACGGCACGGCATCGGTGGTCTCCGGCGGCTCCGTCACGGGAGCCTGCGCAGCCTACCTGCACGAAACCACCAACACCGGCTCCCTCGCCACAATGACCAAGGCCATCCCGACCGGGCTGGGCGAGGTCTACGCGGACGGCTTCTTCAACATCCAGACGCCTGCGGTGGCCGGGGCCGCGAACTCCTATTTCCGCTTCAACAGCGGCACCACCCGCATCGCCTCCCTCTACCGCAACGCCAACGACGGGCAGCTCTGGTTTGAGGCGCTCTCCGACGCGGGCCTCTGGACCCGCACCAGGCTGACCAGCACGGCCATCACCACAGGGCAGTGGCACCACATCCAGTTCCACTACCTGCCCAACGGTGCCGCGTCCACGGTGGAAGTGTGGCTGGACGGCTCCAGCCTCTACACCAATACGGGCGTGAACGGCTTCACCGGTGCCACCACCGCGGTTTCCATGGGCAACCAATACGCCGGCTTCCAGGGCGACCTGCTCCTGGACAACGTGGTCATCAAGGCCCAGGCCCCCGTGGTCCCCAACTGCACGGCGGCCGTGCCCACCAACAACTTCCCCGGCACCACCGTGGTGGCGGACGGCTTTGAGTGCGGCAACCTGGGCAAATGGACGGTCCACACCGGCGGCGACGGCACGGCAACGGCCCAGCAGTCCCCCGTCCGCACGGGCCTGTACTCGGCCGGCCTGGTCACCACCACCAACAGCCTGTCCCTGGCGAACATGACCCACTCCATTCCGGCCGGTTCCACCGACGTGTACGCCGACGGCTGGTTTGACATCTCGGCCATCGGGCCCACCGGCAACGACGTGCCGTACTTCCGCTTCTTCACCGGCTCCACCCGGTTCGCGGACATCTACCGGTACAACTCCAACGGCCAGCTGTGGCTGCGGGTGCTCAACCCCACCGGCACCGACACCTACACCCAACTGACCGCCGGCTCAGTCTCGACAAATGCCTGGCACCGCCTCCAGATGCATGTGGCAGCGCACGGCGCCGCCACCACCATCGAAGTCTGGCTGGACGGCGCGCAGGTGTACAGCTCGGCCGCAGTCGCCACCTCCGCCACCAGCACCTCCACGGTGATGATGGGTTCGGAGCACACCCCGCAGCCGGCGTCCATCAACATCGACGACACCGTCATCAAGGCCGTGCCGTGACCGGCGCCGAGCTCCCCGTCTCCGTGGTGGTCCCCGCCCGCAACGCGGCCCACTGGCTGACGGACTGCCTGGCCAGCATCAAGGCCCAGCACCCGGCGGAGGTCATCGTGGTGGACGGCTGCTCCACGGACGCCACCGTGGACATCGCCCAGGCCGCCGGGGCGCGGGTGCTCTCCGACGGCGGGCGCGGCGTCGCAGCAGCCCGCATGCTGGGCGCCCAGGCGGCCAGATCCGAGGTGCTCGCCCTGATTGACGCGGACGTGCTGGTTCCGGCCGGCGCGCTGGAAACCCTGCTCTCCGAGTTCACTTCCGGCCACTATGACGGCCTGCAGTTCGCCCTGGCGAGCCACTCCGATTCCGACGACTACTGGGGCCGGGCCCTGGCCTGGCACCACAACCACAGCCGGGTCCGGGAGTGGTTCTGCGTATGCGCAACCCTGATGCGCCGCGACCTGCTGCTGGAGTTCGGCTTCGACGAGGACCTGCGCTCCGGCGAGGACATTGAGCTGCGCGTCCGGCTGAAGGAGGCCGGTGCCCGGCTGGGCGTCTCGCGGACCACCACCGTGGCACACCGCTTCAGCGGCGGCTTCGACAACGCACGGGACCAATGGGTGCAGGACGGGGCGGGCCTGGCCCGCACGGCCGCCAAGCACCCCTCACGCGCCGGCTGGGTGGTGGCCCTGCCACTGCTCGCCACCGTCCGCGGGGCGGGCCTCTCCCTGGCCCACGCCCCGCGCTATCTTCCGTACTGGGCGGGATTCCTTGGCTACAACTATCAATCGATGGTCTCGGAATGGATGCATGGCACCCGGGCCCGCACATGACCGCCCGCGACCTTTTGGTCCGTCTGCGCCCCGGCCCGCTGCAAACCGAGTCCATGGGGGCCAACACGCTCGCCCTGGCCGCGGCGCGCGTGGCTCCCATGGTGGTGGGCTTCATCTTTTGGGCGTTGGCGGCCCTGTCCCTCTCCCCGGCCCGGCTCGGCCTCGGTTCCGCGCTGGTCTCCGCCGTCCTGCTGTCCGTCCAGCTGGCCCTGCTGGGGGTGGGCCCGGCCACGGTTTCCCTCCTTCCCGGCCAGCACGACGGCGGCCGCCGGCTTCTCAGCGCCTCCCTGGCTGCCGTCGCGGGCAGCTCCCTGGTGGTGGGTGCCGCCGTGGTGCTTATCACCCGGGCCCTGGGCGGGGCGACGGGCGCGGCGTGGGACAGCACCGCCGTCGTGGCCGTCTTCCTCGCCGCCTCCGTCCTGGCCACCCTGGCCTACCAGCTTGACCACATCGCTGTGGCCCAGGCCAGCTCCCACCAGGCGCTGGCCCGCAGCATTGTGCAGGGCGTGGTCCAGCTGGGCGCCCTGGGAATAGGCCTGTGGGCCGGGGACCGCGGCGTGCTGACGCTGCTCTACTCCGTCGCAGCGGGCGCCCTGGCCAGCGTGGCGCTGGGCGCCGCCCAGCAATGGCACCGTGGCTGGCGGCCCGTGCGCTTCAGCGGGGTGGAGGCGCGCCTGCTGGTGCGGCACGGCCTCCCCAACCACGCACTGATGCTCTCCGACCGGGCCCCCGGATACCTCCTCCCGCTGGTGGTCACGGCCGCCGTTTCCGCCACCGCCACGGCGTCCTGGTACATGGTCTGGATGCTCTCCACCGCAGTGTTCTTTGTGCCGCAGTCCGCCGGCTATTCCCTGCAGGCCAAGCTGGCCGGGCAGGGCGCACCAGGCCAGGGAACCCCCGGGGACGGTTCACCGGGGCAGGGGCCCGGCCCCGGGGCTTCCGTGCGCGCGCTGGTCCGCCCGGCGCTGGGGCTCAGCATCGTGCTCACGGCGGGCGCCGCCGTGGTGCTTGTGGCGGTGGGCCCGGTGCTGTTGAAGTTCCTCGGTCCCGTGTACGCCAACGGCTGGCCGCTGCTGCTCATCATGGCCCCCGCCCTGCTCGTGGGCTGCGTGACCCAGGTGTACTACGGCATCTGCCGGGCGCGGCACCGCCTGGCCGAGGCCACGGCCGTGGCCGTGGTGGCGGCCGTGATCGCCGTGGCGCCCGCGGCGTCCCTGGCCACGCAGCGGGGCCTTCAGGGGGTTTCGCTCGTGTGGCTGGCAGGCCAGGTGGTGGCCGCGGGGCTGGCGGGCTGGCGGCTCCGGGTGCTGACAACACCGGCCGGCGCCCGCCCCAAGTCACTCCCCCGGACCGGGCTGCTGCGCCGCCGGATCCGCCGCCTCAGCTACACCTCGGCCCACGACTTCGCCCCGGACCAAGGCTCGGCGGTGCCCACGGCGCGCGGCCTGCGCGCTGCCTGGCGGATGCACCACTCGCACTGGGTGGCCATCCGGAAACGGCTCGTACACGCCGTCGCCCGGCCCACCGTCGCCGCGGCACGGCTCGTCGCCCGGCCCACCGTCGCCGCCGCACGGCTGGTCGCCCGGCCCGCCGTCGCCGCAACACGGCTGGCAACAAGGCAGGGAACACGGCTGGAAGGCTGGCTGGAAACCTGGCTGGCCCACGCCCGGCCCGGGTGGACGCGCCGGAGGGGCGTGACGTCGTCGGGCCTGGCCGCGGTGGCCGTGGCGGCCCTGGCGGTGGGCATGTGGGGAATGCTGCATGCCGATGTCAGCAAGATTGGCTCGCTCGGCGCCGTGACGGCACTGCCCGCGCCCTACTTCCTGGCGCTGGCCGCCGCCGTGGCCGGGGTGGTCCTGTCCCTCGCGCGGCGGCGCCAGCACGTCTGGGTGCTGGTGGTGCAGCTGGTGGTGCTGATTTTCCTGCTGCACGGCCTGGACCCGATGATCCACGGCACGCCCCGCCTGGAGGCCAGCTACCGGCACCTGGGCATCACCAACTTCATCGGCGCCGGCGGGCAGCTGGACACCAAACTGGATGCGTACTTTTCCTGGCCCGGGTTCTTTGCCTTCCTGGGCATGTTTTCCGATTCCACCGGCATGAACTCGCTCATGCTGGCCGCCACCTGGGCGCCCCCGGCCGTGAACCTGCTGCTGCTGCCGGTGCTGCTGGCCATCGCCCGGCGCCTGACCGGGCACTGGCGCGCCACATGGGCGGCCGTGTGGATGTTTTACCTGACCAGCTGGGTGGGCCAGGACTACCTGGCACCCCAGGCGTATGCCTACATTGTGGGCCTGACCATCATCGCCGGCGCGCTGACGGCCTTTGGCGGCCGCGCCTGGAAGGGAACCACCCGGTGGTGGCAGCGGCTGACGGCCCGGATGGACCCGAAATACCACCGGGGGCCGGGCCTCTCCCGGCCGGTATCGGTGGTCCTGGGCCTCTGCCTGGTGCTGCTGATGGTGGCCCTCACGGCCGCGCACCAGCTCACGCCGTTCGCCCTGGCCGCCGTGCTGCTGGGCCTCATGCTCACCGGCCAGTTCAGGCTGCGCATACTGCCGGTGGTGGCCGTGCTGCTCCCCATTGCCTGGCTGGTGTTCGTGGCCACCCCGTACCTGGTGGGCCACATGGATGTCCTGTTTGGTTCCATCGGCGACGTCAGCCAGACCGTTGGCGTCACCCAGCGCGTGGCCGGGGACCCGGACCACCGGATCGTCATCACGGCGCGCCTGGCCGAATCGGGCCTCATGTGGGCGGCCGGCGCGGCGGGGGCCTGGCTGCTGGCCCGGCGGCACCGGCCGTGGCTGGCCGCGGCCGGTGCCGCCGGCATCCCGCTGCTGCTGGTGCCATTGCAGCCCTATGGCGGCGAGCTGCTGCTGCGGGTGTACCTGTACAGCCTGCCCTTCGCCGCCTGCCTGGCCACCGTCCTCCTGCTTCCTGCGCACGGGCGGCGGCCCGGGCTGTGGCGCACGCTGGTGGTGGGCGCCGTCGGACTGGTGCTGGCCGGCACCTTCCTGGTGACCCGGTACGGCAACGACGCGCTGGAGACCTTTACGCCCGGCGAGCTGGCACTGGTCCAGCGGCTCGACGACGTCGCCCCCGACGGCGCCGTGGTGATCGAGGCCGTGCATGACACCCCGTGGCGCAGCATCAAGTACGCCACCTACAAATACCGCACCCTGATGCCCGGCAAGCCCACAGCCTTCACGCCGCAACTGAACTGCGGGTACGTCCAGTCCGTGGCCGGCAAGGCAGGGGCGTACCTGCTGGTCACCCAAAGCCAGATTGAATCGGCGCAGATGCTCGGGATCGGCCCGCCCAACGGCGTGCAGAAATTCCTGGACAGCTGCCAAAAGCTGCCCGGCTGGACCGTCATCGACAAAACCCCCTCCGGCATCCTCCTACACATCATCGGAGTCCCCCATGCGGAAGTTGAGATATCTCCCCGACCTGGCCCTAGCCTTGTTGGCTACCGCTACGTTTCCCCTGGCCCTGGCCGGGTCCGTGCCGTTGCGGGCGTCGGTGTTGGGGACCCTGGTGCTGATTGGCCCGGGAGGGGCGGCGGCACTGTGGTTCTGGCGGACAGCCCCCGGACACCGGTCTAGGCTCGCCACCGGGGCGGCGTTCTACCTTGCCTTGGCCATCGCCCTGAGCCTGGGTTCCTCGCTGCTGGTGGCCACGGGCATGGTCTACTTCCGCCTCTGGAACCCTGCCGCCGGCATGTGGGTGGTGGCAGGGCTCACGCTCGCCCTGCTGGGCGCACAGCGGCTGCCCAGGATAACCATGGCACAATTCCTGTACGGCCAGGACGGCCTCAAGCACGGCCCGGACCCAGCGAAGGCGGTCTCCCATGCAGGCAGCTAAACCCCCCGCCCCGGCACGCCGCTGGCTCACGACGCCGCGGCGCAGGTCCGCGTGGACCACGGCTGCCGCCGTGGCGGCGCTGCTCTCCACCCTGTTCCTGGGCGCCTGTGCCCCGGGCACGGCGGGGACCCCGGGTGCGGGCGGGTCATCCGGGACCGGCACCTCCGGGGCGGCGGGCGCGTCCGCCGAACCCGTGCCGGCCCAGCCGCCCGTAAAACACGTCTTCGTGATCATGTTGGAGAACGTTTCCTATGATTCCGTCTACGGTTCCAAGCCGATCTACCCTTACCTGGCCAACACGCTGCGCCCCCAAGGCCTGCTGCTGAGCGAGTTCTACGGCATAGCGCACTGGAGCCTGGGCAACTATTTGGCCATCCTGGGCGGCACGGCACCCACCAAGGACATCCAGGGTGACTGCACGCACTACACGGACATGACGGACGCCACCCCGGCAGCCAACGGCCAGGTCAAGTCCGGGCACGGCTGCGTCTTCCCGCAGTTTGTCCCCACCCTGGCCGGCCAGCTCACCGCCAAAAAGCTGACGTGGAAGGGCTACATGCAGGACATGGGCAACATTCCCAGCCGCGAACAGTCCACCTGCGGCATCCCCAGCCTCGGCACGGACAATGCCGATACCACGCAGGGCGCGGCGGAAGGCGACAACTACGCAGCCCGCCACAACCCCTTCATCTACTTCTCCTCGGTGCGGGACACCCCGGCCTGTGCCGCCAACGTCCGTCCCCTCGGCCAGCTCACCGAGGACCTGAAGAGCGCTGCCACCACACCGAACTTCGCGTTCATCTCGCCCAGCCTGTGCGACGACGGCCACAACGAGTGCTCCGCCCCCCGGACCCCGGACGCCTGGCTCTCCACCTGGATCCCGCGCATCCAGGCATCGCCCGCATACAAGGACAGCGCCATCGTCATCATGGCCGACGAAGCCAAGAACGATTCCCGGGCCTGCTGCAAGGAACCCGCCGGCCCCAATGTTGCCTACCCGGGTGCGCCCAACAACTCAACGCTGGGCCAGGACGAGGGCGCGGGCAAGGGCGGGGGCCGCATCGGCGCACTGGTGCTCTCCCCGTATGTGGCCGCCGGCGCCACCAGCACCGTCCCGTACAACAACTATTCGCTGCTGCGGTCCATTGAAAACCTGTTCGGCCTGCCCTACCTGGGGTACGCCGGGATGCCGGGCCTGGAGGCGTTCGGCCCCGATGTGTGGACCACGGCGTCCGGCACGCCGCCACCCTGACCGGGTCTGGCCGGCCCTGGAGCCCACCGGCCAGACCCGCTACACGGCCAGCCGGTACCCGATGCCGCGGACCGTCTTGATCCAGCGCGGCGAGCGCGGGTCGTCGCCCAGCTTCCGGCGCAGGTTGGCCATGTGCACCTCGATGGTGCGTTCGTCCGAGTCGCTGATGTAGCTGCCCACGTCGTACCCCTCCCCGCGCAGCCGGCGCACCAGCTCGGCCTTGGAGAGCACCCGCTTCCCGCCTTCCATGACGGCCAGCAGCAGGTCGAACTCGGTGCGGGTCAATTCCAGTTCCGTCCCGTCCACCTCGGCCGTGCGCATGGCCCCGTTGAGGCACAGCCCGCTGTGCACCAGCAGGCCCTCCTGCGCCGGGGGATGTTCGACGGCGGCCGACGGCGCCGGGGTGCCGGCCCCCAGCCCGGCCGGGGTTCCCGACGGCGCCGAAGCTCCCGATGGCGACGGTGTGCCCGACGGCGCCGGGCCGGCCCCCACTGCGGCCCCGACACCGGCCACCGGTGCAGCGGTCCCCTGCCCGGCAACAGCCCCCTGGCGCGGGCGGCGCAGCAGGGCGCCCACGCGTGCCCGCAGTTCGCGGGGGCGGAAGGGCTTGGTCAGGTAGTCGTCGGCGCCGGTTTCCAGTCCCAGCAGCGTGTCCAGTTCATCGCCGCGGGCGGTAAGCATGATGATGTAGCAATCGCTGAAGAGCCTGATGCGCCGGGCCGCTTCAAAGCCGTCAATGTCCGGCAGGCCCAAGTCGAGCGTGACCACGGCCGGGCGGTGGCTGCGCACGGCCTCCACCCCGGCCGCGCCGGTGCCTGCGGTGTGCACCTCAAACCCGGATTGGGCGAGGACCACCTTGATCAGTTCACGAATGTCCTGGTCGTCCTCAATGATGACAGCAACCCGCGACCCGTCCACAACTACCCCCGAAGGTACATAAGAGACCTGCTGCCCCAAACAGCAGCAATGGGCGTCCACCAATGCACGCCTCTGAACAGTATGACATCATCATTGTCGGGGCGCAGGAGGGTTGTCCGCAAAACCATCCGGCGCCAATGACACGCCGCGTGACTTCCAGCTGCTGGGGGCAACGCTTTCGCAGAGGGACGTCCCTTGACAGAATCCAGAACCACCAGGCTGATCCGCCGTTATTTCCACGAGCGCTCCCTGCGCGTCAAGGTGCTCCTCACGCAGGCACCCCTGAGCCTGACGGTGATGTTGCTGGTGGTCCACGCCGTGCTCATCTACCCGGAGGTCTTTGGGAAGCCCATCTTCACCGCCGGCCTGTGGATGCACGCCGCCATTCTTGCCCTGTGTGTCCTGGTTCCCTGGGACAGGCTCCCCCACCCCAGCTTCCTGGCCATTCCCTACCTGGATTTTGTGGCGATCGGATTCACCCGCGAGGGCAGCCTGGAATATGCCACCTCGGCCGGACTGCTGATCCTCTTCCCCGTGTTTTGGCTCGCGGCGTCCGGCCTGGCGCGCAAGACGGCCGTGGTCAGCAGTGCGGTGGCCACCCTTTTGCTGGTCTGGACCCCGGTGTTTCTGGCCACCACCCCGGTGGCGGCGCGGGATCTGGGCAAGCCGCTGCTCTTCCCGTTCATGATGGCCGGCTTCGCCGTGGCCGTCGTGACCATGACCAGCAGCATGGACAGCCAGCGCCTGCAGGTGGTGGCCAAGGACGCCCAGCTGCGCGCCTCCCTGAAGGCCAGCCGCCAGCGCGAACAGCTCCTCTCCACCGTCCTGGACACGGTGGCCGTGGGCTTGGTGGTGGTGGACGGCGGGGGCCATGACCAGCTGATGAATTCCATGCAGCGGGCCAACCACGCCTTGGCCGTGCCGGAGGGCGCCGTGAACCCTGCCGAGAAGGACCTGCTGGTCTTTGCCGGGGACAGGACCACCCCGCTGGAGGCCGAGGCCCGCCCCGTCCGCCGCGCCGTCAAGGGCGAGTCCTTCACCAACTACCCCATCTGGATCGGCTCCGGGGACCGGGCCCGGGCCTTTTCCACCACCGCCCGGACCATCCGCAATGAGGACGGCGATTACGACGGCGCCGTCATCGCCTTCCAGGACATCACCGACATGACGGCCGCCATGGCCGCCAAGGACGACTTCGTTGCCAACGTCTCCCACGAATTCCGCACCCCGCTGACCTCGATCCAGGGCTATCTGGCCCTGGCCCTCGATGAACCGGAGCTGCTGCCCGGCGACGTGGCGAAGTACCTGACGGTGGCCGAACGCAACGCCGACCGGCTCAGCGGGCTGGTCGCGGACCTGCTCACCACCGACGCGATGGAGGTGGAGAAGTCCCTGGCCGACGTCGCCGGCCTGGTTGCGGACAGCCTGGCCTCCGCGCGCCCTGCCGCGGCCATCAACGGCGTGGAGCTCACGGCCCAGGCGCCGGCCAGCCTGGCCGCCTGGGTTGACCCCGTCCGGATCGGCCAGGTGCTGGACAACCTGGTCTCCAACGCCGTGAAGTACTCGCCCGACGGCGGGACGGTCACCGTGCGCCTGTGGGCCAGCGGCCGCGACCTGCTGTGCGAGGTCCAGGACACCGGGCTGGGCATGAGCAGCGCCGAGCAGGCGGAGGCCTTCACCAAGTTCTTCCGGGCCGATTCCGCCCTGCAGCGCTCCATCCCCGGGCTGGGCCTGGGGCTGATGATCACCAGGTCAATCGTTGCCCGGCACGGCGGCACCATTTCGGTGTGCAGCGAACGCAACGTGGGCACCACCATGCGCCTGGTCCTGCCGGACTGTGTGGAGGCGCCGGGCGCGTCCTAGCCCATGGACGCGCTGCCGGAGTAGTACTTGATGGTCCGGTATACGGGGTCGCCGGCGGTGGTCCCGTTCATCGGCTGGATCCGGAAGCTGTAGTCGCAGTAATACGGCGCGGTTGCGTCCGCCGGGTTGACCAGGTTTCCGGAGGCATCGGTGGCGGCCTGCGGGAACGTGAGCGTGGCGGAGAGGTTGCCGGTGGTGAATTCGGTGCCGTAGCCGGAGGTCGTGGACTTCACGGTAACCACATAGCTGGTGGCCCCCGTTGAGGCAGTCCAGTTGATGGCCATGGTGGACGTCGTGGCGCCGCGCACCACGGGCTGCGCCGTCGGGCTGACGGTCCCCAGCGGCGGTGCCGCGGCGGGTGTGACCTGGTCGCACTGGCCGGACGTGTTTGAGGAATACGTGAACGACTTGTAGACGGGGTCGCCGGCCGTGGCGCCGTCGAAGGGCTCGATCCGCAGCAGGTAGGACGTGCCGTTGGAGACCGCGGCTTCGCGGAAGGTAAACACCGCGGTGGTGCCGGTGACGGATTCGGTGGCAACCGGCGTCGCAGGCGGCCCGGTCAGGGACAGGGTGGTCGCGTAGGACGTTGCATTCGTCACGGCCGGCCACGTGAAGGTGAAGGCCACACTCCCCTGTTGCTTGGCGGACGTACAGCTGAAACCGCCTATGAAGGCCCCCGGCCGCACGGCGAGCGTCGGGGAGGCCACCACCCCGCCCACGGGCGGCGGCGCGGTGATGGCGGGCGCGCCGGCCGTGATGGCGATGGTTGCCGTGCTGCTTTGCTGCCAGTTGGCCACGGCGGCAATGGTCCCGCCGCCAATGAAGACCGTCACGAGGAACGCCACCACGGAGGCCTTGAAGCCCGGCAGCGCGCGGAGCCGCGACCATGCACCTGCGGCACGGCCCGCCTCCGGCCGGGGCTGGCGGCTTCTCATGGATTCCTTCTCCTTCTTTTCGCCAGGGCGGCGGCACAGAACAGGCCGCCGGCAAGCAGCAGCAGCTGCCCGGGGCGCTGGTCGTTGCCCACCACATTACTGTGCGGCGCCGGGGCAGGTGCGGGATCCTCCTGATGCCCGACGCCGGACGGCGCACCGGCCGCTTCGTGCGCGGCCGGTGCGGTGCCCGCCTCCACGGCAGTACCGCTGGTGCCGGCCAGCTGGGGCAGGGTGGTCCGGGCGGCCGTCCCGTCCGGCGCGTGGCACGCCTGGATGGTGGCGCCGGCACCGGCTTCCTGCATGAGGAAGAGCAGCCCAAACGCGGCGTTTTCGCGGCGGGTGGCGTTGGTGGCGGAGGCGTCCAGGCCAAGGGCCAGTTCCAGGCGCGCGGTCTGGCCGGGTGCCAGCGCCAGGCCGTGGAATACGCTGCGGCAGCCTCCGGGGGCGGCCAGGGGCACGGTGGCCGCGGGCCCGCCGTGCGATCCCGCGGCGAGTTCAAGGGCTTGCGTCAGGACGGCATTTCCCCGGGCCGAGGTCACGGCCAGGGAGATCTCCGCCGGTGCGGTACCTGCATTGCGGACCCAGACGGTGCCGCGGCGGAAATCGCCGGGCACCATGCCGGAGAGGTTGGGGAACACCACAGGCTCCCGGCTGCTGCTGAAGTGGATGCCATCGCTGCTCAGTTCCATGGCCGGGCCGCCGTCGGCGCTGGCGGGACCTGCCGCCAGGCCGGACGCGGCGGCTGCCAGGAGGCCGCCAGCCACCACGGCCGCTGCGCGGACCCGGCGGGGCTTCCGGCGGGCTGCGGACCGGGCGGGGTTCATGCGCCCTGTCCGGATTCCTTCTTGGTGCGCTTCTTCCCCCAGGCGCCCTGGACCATGCTGAAGGCGCCGAAGCCGATGAGCCCCACGGCTGCAATGGGCAGGACGGCCCCGCGGTTTGTCTGGCCCAGCGAGTTGGCCACAAAGCCCACGTAGGGCACGGCGTACAGCAGCTTGCCGCGGACCTGCTGGGCGTGGACGGGGCCGGCGTCGGCCAGGGAGTTGTTGTCCCCCTTGGTGGTGAACACGCGTTCGCCGGACTGGGTGGTGCCCACGGAAATGATCCGGTGGCTGATCACGGCCGGCTTTCCGGAGGCGATCTGGTACGTGATGATGTCACCCACGCGGAGGTCGGCGAACGGCGTGGGCTTGACCACCATGAACGTGCCCGGCGCGTATTTCGGGGCCATCGAGTTGGTCAGGACCGTGTACGTCTGGGAGCCGGTGGCCAGCGGCGCCACCACCAGGACCAGGGCCGCCAGCGCGGCCACCAGGAACAGCAGGTACGCCACGGCGCGCCCGGCCAGGCGCAGCCAGCGCCGTACGGGCGTGCCCGTACTTGCCGGCGTTGCGGGCTGGGCCACCGGAGTGGCTGTGTGGGTGGCGGTCATGGCGATCCTTCTCTGGTGTTGGTCTATTGCTGGGCGACGGTGAGGGGGATGGAGATCCCGGCGGTGCTTCCCGCCAGGTTGGCGGGCATGGCGGCGTTGAGGCTGACCTGGAAGCAGAACACCCCGGTGTTCCCCTTGGCGATGGCCATGGAGGGCAGGTCGGTGGGCAGTGCCAAGGTGTACAGGGAGGCGCTGGCGCATTGGGCCAGGGACCCTGCAGCCACGGCCTTGACGGTCAGGTAGCCTGCCAGGCCGCTGCCGGTGTCCGTCTTGACGGGCGTGGAGCCAACGGCGGCGCGGATGGTGAAGGCTCCGCCGGCGTTCGTGACGTTTCCCACCTGGACGCCGGCGTAGGTGGCCTGTCCGGGAACCAGGGCTCCGGCCGGCGTGGTGGTGAGTGCAATGGCGGCGGCGGTGCCGTTGGGAAGTGTCATGTCCGTGGTGTTGCTGGTCTGCGTGTCAGTCAATGTGACCCTGAAGTCCGCTGCCTGGATGATGCCGGCGCTGGCGCTGGCGGCCGAGTTCCAGAGTGCGTAGCTGCCCTGGACGGCCATGAGTCCCAGGAGGACTGCGGCCAGGACCAGGCCGGCCGCCTTCAGCATGGGCGTACTTCGCATGGCTTCTCCGAACAGGGTGGTGGTGTACCGGCAGTCCGCCGGCACACCACCGGGGTCATCAACGGATGGGTTGGCCGCAGCCCCTTCAGGGGAACGGCCGCCCCGGCTACGAGTTGTTCGCGGAGGCGGGCGCCTGCTGGACCAGCGCGTAACCGATGCCGCCCAGGTTGTACGTGGCGTTGGTGGCGGTGCGGCCCGTGGTGGAGGTGTTGAAGGTGAAGGTGGTGGACGCCTTGACCACTCCGGAATCGGCCGGGGTGAGGATGGTATCCGGGAGGATCTGGGTGCCCTTGGTCAGCGTGGTGGGGCTGAGGGTTGCGGCGCCGCCGAAGGCGGTGGCGCCGGTGCCGTCCTGGCCGGCGCCAGTGACGGCCAGCTTGGCCTGCATGAGGTCGCCGGTGAGCGTGACGGTGACGTCCTGCGTGTACGTCAGTACATCGCCCGGAACCACGTGGTAGGCGGTGATGTCCGGGATGACGGTGCCGGCGGCGTTGGTCCACTTGCCGTTGGTGGCCGCCAGGTTCAGGTCACCGGAAACCACGGAGCCCATGTTGGCCTGCTGTGCCTGGTTCCAGGTGGCCAGCGTGCCGCCGCCGCCTACCAAAAGGATGACGCCTACGCCGGTTGCGATTGCGCCTTTGACCATCTTGTTCATTGTGAGACCCCTTGTTCAAGTGTTCCCGGCCGGTTTTCCTGCCGATGGGTACAACCATCCGGCAGGCACCTCAAGAAAAGGCCGCCAATTTAGGGAAGATCAGCGGAAGGTCCGCCAAAGGTTTACCCAAGCCCCCAAGACCTCCAGGCAAGCTCAATATTTGGGCAGGATCTGCTCAATTCGCCGAAAATACATGGGTTTGGCGGGGCCCGGGAACTAGGCTGGCAACACTGAAAGTTGGCACCAAAGGGAAGGGAATACACGCAATGTCACGTCCATGTCCGCCCTTGGTGAGCCTGGCCCAGTTGCACGAGCTGGAGGATTCCCTGGGCGGGGAAACCGCCTTGTGCAAGGGATTCGTCAACAACTATGTGAACATGTGGTCCGGGCGGTTCCAGCGGCTGGCCTCCGCCGTGACGGCAGAAGACCTGGATGACGCCATGGATGCGGCACTGAGCCTTTGCACGTCCAGCCACATGGTGGGCGCCCAGCGCTTGGAACAGTGCACCCAGGACCTGATCAAGAACCTCCGCAACGGCTGCCTGGGCGGCGCCACGGCCGCGCTGCCGTCGCTGGGCCGGTGCGGGCAGCGAACGGTGGATGCACTGCTGGAACGGTATGTCCGGCGCGCCTAGGGCACCCGTCAATCGGTCCGCAAAGACCAAGGAGACATGGACCGAGTAACGGCGGCGGAGAAGCAAGTGCCGGCCCGCGAAAAAGCCAGTGGTCACCACTCTGTCCGCCCCGGTCGCGCCAGCCTACCGTGGAAGGTAGGGCAAATTCGCCAAACGCAGAGGGAAGGCATCCACATGAGCGGCAGACACAAGGGCATCGCCGTCGGCGCCCGCCCGGCGTCCCGGAAGTACCTGATGACGGGCCTGGTGGCCGCTGTTGCCGTTGCCGTCGCCTGGACACTCCTGGCGGTGCTTCACTAATGCACCTCCGCGGGGCTGCGGCAGGGACGCCGGCGCGTGGATGCCTGCCAACGGACATGCCGCTATTGCGGGAATCACAGCCAGGTGTAGGTACAACAAAGAGGGATTGGGGCGGTCCATGGGTACAGTGTCCAGAATGAACACCAATGCATTCCGGGGCGCAGCTGCGCCCGGATACAGCCCAGTGGACAAATTCGTAGCCGTTATTCCGGCCGGGGGTGTCGGGACCAGGCTGTGGCCTTTGTCGCGGGCGGCGGCACCGAAGTTTTTGCATGACTTGACGGGGAGTGGGAGTACGTTGATCCGGGCGACGTATGACCGGTTGCAGCCGTTGAGTGGGAACCGGATTTTGTTGGTGACCGGGGAGGCGCATCGGGAGGCGGTGTGCCGGCAGTTGCCGGAGCTGGCTGATGGTGACCTGGTGTTGGAGACGGAGCCGAAGGATTCCGGGGCGGCGATCGGGTTGGCGGCGGCGATTTTGTTTTTACGGGACCCGCAGACCATCATGGGTTCCTTTGCCGCGGATCAGGTGATCAGTCCGGAGGGGGCGTTCCGGGATGCGGTGCGGGAGGCGATTTTTACGGCGGCGACGGGGAAGATTGTCACGATCGGGA